>JAJUFY010000033.1 GCA_029263635.1 Ectothiorhodospiraceae bacterium
GCGGGCGGACCTGTTCCTGCGGACGGCGCACCGGCTCCAGGAGCTGCGGCCGGGGGGCATCGACTTCTACATCGTTGGCGATGGCCCGGAGGCCGGCCGTTGCCGGGCGCTGATCGAGGTACTGGGGCTGGAGGGCGATGTCCACATGCTGGGCTTCCGCCCGGACGCCACGGCAGTGCTGGCGGCCATGGACCTGCTGCTGATCACGTCCGACCACGAAGGCCTGCCGATGGTGCTGCTGGAAGCCATGAGCCTCGGCGTGCCGGTGGTGGCAAGCGCGGTAGGCGGTATTCCGGTCGTTCTCGATCACGGCCGCTATGGCCGGCTGGTCAGCGGGCAGCAGCCGCAGCGCTATGTGGAGGCGGTGCTGCCGCTGCTGGACGATCCGGCAGGCCGGCAGGCGCTGGCAAGCCTGGCCAGGCAACGGGTGCGGGAGCATTACACCGCGGCGCGCAATGCCTCGGCCTATCTCGATCTGTACGGCAGGCTGTGCGCCGGCGGTAGCGGAGCGCGGACTGCCGATCGCTCAGGAACGGCGGTATCCAGTGGCAAATCATCGGGAGCGTGATGGATGTGTGGGATTGCCGGCTTTCTGGAAAGCGGGAGCGACAGCGGCGGCGCGCAGTGGGGGGAAGTGCTGGAGGCGATGGCGGCAGCCGTGCAGCACCGGGGGCAGGACAGCGGCGGCGTCTGGTTCGATCCGGAGGCCGGCCTCGGCCTGGCGCACCGGCGGCTGGCGATTCTCGACCTGACGGCAGCAGGCGCGCAGCCCATGCTGTCAGGCAGCGGTCGCTACTGCCTTGCCTTCAACGGCGAGATCTACAACTTCCGCGCGCTGACCAAGGAGCTGCGGGCGGCAGGCCAGCACTTTCGCGGGGGGTCCGACACCGAAGTCGTCCTGGCCGCTGTCGACGCCTGGGGGCTTGAAAAGGCATTGTCGCGGCTGAGCGGCATGTTTGCCTTTGCACTCTGGGACCGGCAGGCGCGGCGCTTGTATCTGGCCCGCGACCGCCTCGGCGAGAAGCCTCTCTATTACGGTATCTGCAGCGGGACCCTGGTATTCGGCTCGGAGCTGAAGGCGCTGCGGATGCATCCGGCCTGGTCGGGCCGGATCTGTCGCGCGGCGGTCGCGCTGCTGCTGCGCTACGGCTACATTCCAGCGCCGCATACCATCTACCAGGGAATCTACAAGCTGCCGCCGGGCAGCTGGCTCGGCCTGACTGCCGCCGAGCTTGGCAGCGGGGAGGGCCTGGCCGCGCCAGGGGGACGGCCGCGGCCCTACTGGTCGGTGCGCGAGGTGGCCGAGGCGGGCCTGGCCGACCCCTGGTCCGGCTCGCCGATGGAGGCCGTGGATGCCCTGGAGCAGCAGCTGTCGGCAACGGTGCAGGAGCAGATGGTCGCCGACGTGCCGCTGGGCGCGTTTCTGTCGGGCGGCATCGATTCCAGTACCGTCGTCGCGCTGATGCGGGCACACAGCCGGCGGCCGGTGCGGACCTTCACCATCGGCTTCGACCGCGCCTCCTTCGATGAAGCCAGGCATGCGCAGGCCGTCGCCCGGCATCTGGGCACCGATCACACCGAGCTCTACATCTCGGCGCAGGATGCCCTGGACGTCATCCCGCGGCTGCCGCAGATCTACGATGAGCCCTTTGCCGATCCGTCCCAGATACCGACTTTCCTGATCAGCCAGCTGGCGCGCCGCGAGGTGATGGTGGCGCTGTCCGGCGACGGTGGCGACGAACTGTTCGCCGGCTACAACCGCTACGTCTGGACCGAGAGGCTGTGGGCACACCGTGGCCGGCTGTCGCCGTTGCAGCGCAGGCTGGCAGCCGCGGCCCTGACGGCGCTGCCGGCGCCCTGGCTGAACCGGCTGTTCGAGCAGCTGGCCGCATGGCTGCCGGCCCAGCATCTCAGGCAGACGAATCTGGGCGGCAAGCTGCACAAGCTGGCGGCCGCCTTGCGGGTCGAAGGCAGCACCGAGCTGTACCGGATGCTGGTTTCCTTCTGGCAGGATCCCGGCCGTGTCCTGCCCGGCGTCGCGGAGCCGGAAGGCGAGATCCGTGCCGACAATACCCTGGCCGGCGCTCGCCGGCTGATCGACCAGCTCATGTACTGGGATCTGGTCGGCTATCTGCCCGGCGACAACCTGGTGAAGGTCGACCGGGCGAGCATGGCGGTCGGGCTGGAAACGCGGCTGCCGCTGCTCGACCATCGGGTAGTCGAGCTTGCCTGGCGGATGCCCGCGGATCTCAAGCTGCGGGAGGGCAAGACCAAATGGCTGCTGCGCCAGGTCGCATACCGGCATATCCCCCGGCAGCTGCTGGAGCGGCCGAAGATGGGCTTCTCGGTGCCGGTCGCCCACTGGCTGCGGGGGCCGCTGCGGGAATGGGGGGAGGCGCTGCTGGCCCCCGACCGGCTGGCCCGTCAGGGGCTGCTGGCGCCGAAGGAGGTGCGCGCGCTCTGGGACGCGCATCAGCAGGGCCGCTCGGATGCAGGGCTGGCCCTCTGGCCGGTGCTCATGCTGCAGGCCTGGTACGACGAGCAGCGGCAGCGGACGTCGCCGGTCCTGGCGACCGCGCTGGCCGGGCTGGACCGGCCCCAGTCGCTGCCGAGCGGCGCCGCCGTGCTGCCATCCGGTTGAGGCTGGCCTCGCAGCGCCCGTTGAAAACCTCAGCCGGCGCCAAGATGGCTGGTGAGAGGCGATAGGCCGCTCACGGCCGGTTCACCCTGCGCGCCATCCAGCAGGCGCGCGCCGACAAGCCGACGGAACGGTACAAGAACCAATGAAGGACAGAATCTGGTTGACCTGGGAGCGGCAGCGCCGCAGCCGGACGCTGAGCGCCGCGCTCGGCGCCGAACTCCATGAGCTCGATTATGCTCTGCCGCGGCTGCGCAGGTGGTCGAAATCGATCGCCGTGACGCTGCGCATCCTTGCCCGCGAGCGGCCGCAGCTGATCTTCGCACAGAACCCATCGCTGGTGCTGTCCCTGCTGGTGGTCTGGTATGGCCGGCTGACCGGCCGCGCCACCATCATCGACGCCCATAATGCCGGCGTCTTTCCATTCTCGGACCGGCACAAATGGCACCAGCGGCTGCTGCGCCCCCTGCTGCAGCGCATCGCCGATCACACCATGCGGCTGGCTGATCTCACCATCGTCAGCAATCCTGCCTTGGGAACGTATGTGGAAGCCGTGGGAGGGCGCAGCTGCGCCTTGCCCGATCCCCTGCCGAGCTTCCCGCCCCAGGCAGCCGCCGAGCGCAGTGCAGACCGCCGCCCCATGGTGCTGTTCATCTGCACCTGGGCGCCCGACGAGCCGTATCAGGAGGTGATCAAGGCCGCCGCCCGCCTGGATCCGCGGATCCAGATCTATGTCACGGGCAACAGCAAGGGCAGGGAGCGTGGAGTGATCGAGCCGCTGCCGCCCAACCTGGTGCTGACCGGCTTTGTGCCGGAAGACGAGTTCGTTCGCCTGCTGCACCAGGCCGATGTCGTCATGGACCTGACGACGTTCGAGAACTGCCTGGTCTGCGGCGCCTACGAGGCGGTTGCGGCCGGCAAGCCCATGGTGCTGTCGAGCACCGAGGCCCTGCGCGCCTATTTCCGCAGAGGCGCGGTGTACACGGCCAGCGATGCCGCGGCGATTGCCGAGGCCATCGGCCAGGCCCTGGCTGCCAAGGAGCAGCTCTCACGGCAGGTCGAGGAGCTGCGGTCGGAACTGGCAGCTGACTGGTCGCGGCGGCAGGACGAGCTGGAGGCGCTGCTGAGCGGCCTGCATCCTCGTTCGGCAGCCGCGGCGCCGAAGCCTTGAGGGCCGCATTTCGGCCAGCCGCCAGGGCGCGGGAAGACGATCGCCCCCGCACGTGCAACGGACGTGCGGGGGCGATACGGGCGCTGAGGGTCAGCCGTCGGCGCGCAGCTGGGTCGGGCTGCTCGGCTTGGCCGGGGCGCTGCTGGCAGCACCGATGCGCTGCTTGCTGGCGATGATGTCGTCGTAGATCACGTACTGGTCCGGGTGGTTGGTCTGGCCGCCACCGCCGAAATAGGACGATAGCCACACGCCATCGAACACGTCCTTCTCATTCGCCTTGCGAACGCTGACGTTGTCGGAATGATCCGCCATCAGCTTGCCGTCGATCCAGAACTGGACGCGGCCGCCGGTCGACTGGCCCTGCGGATTCGGCGTAATCCGCATCTCGATCTCGTACCACTTGCCGCCGGTGATGCGGAAATTCTCGGTGCCAGGCTGGTTCGGCCGGTAGCGGATCTCGCCGTATTCCTTGTCCTGCCAGCTGCCCGGCGCCGTGTCGATGTCCCGCTTGTAGAGATGGATGTAAGGCACCCCGACGGTCGGATCACCACCCCACTCCGGCGGCTGCACGAAGAAGCCGACGCGGTAGTTGCCGCCCTGATAGCCGTCGGCGGCGTTGGTCAGCAGGTAGAAGTGCTTGGTGTTCTGGTAGTTGAAGTGGAAGCCCGGCGACCAGTAAGCGCGCCAGCGCACATAAACGGTATCGTTCGGGCCGACCGACTTGTTGAACGGAGCCCGCGGGAAGATGCCGTCGGCGGCATCTTTCTTCAGCCGGATTGCCACGGCCCGGCTGTTGTTGTAGCCGGGGTAGGGCAGCAGGCAGTCACCGGTCGCGCAGGTAAAGCCGCCCCGGTCCGGATGCTCGGCGACATCGCGCCAGCCGTTCCAATCGCCGTCTTCCCAGTTCTCGCAGAACAGCACGGCATCGCCCTGGCAGGCGGGCTCCGCACTGGCACGATTGGTGTTTTCCGCATGCGCGTTGAAAAACGCACCCATTCCGGCGCTGGCCAGCAGCAGAATGGCCGCACTCTTGGCAAAGTTGTTGCGATTCATAAGCGACTTGTTCACTTGCATCCCTCTGGTTGCCGGCGACAACAGCGAACTGCTGTCGTCCTGGTGAACGGCGCCAATTCCGAAGGCGCCGGACCGATGCGCACACACGGCAGCGACGGTCGTTGCTGGCCGGACATTATTCGCGCCTGATCCGGGTGTTACTGTCTTGTGCGTCACAGGAATCGGCGGAATTCGATCACAAACTGCAATGAAACGGGCCGGTTTCGCGGAGCGCCGAAGATCAAGAACAAGCCGGCAGGCTTTGCCGCTTCGGAAGATGAAGTTGCTGCTGCATTCGTTCGGCGCTCAGCGCGGATCATGGCATTGCCTGGCAATCCGATTCGCTTTTTGGATCGGTTCGATCGAATAAAAACGATTCCGTTTTTTTGCCTAATTGAAAGTGCCTCCTTCCATGTTTTCAGGCTCGGAGACTTGGGCATATGGCGCCGTCTGGCGGGCCGCAATGCTCTACGGACGCAGGACAGCGTCCGGGGCCGTTGCGCGGCTGAGGAGAAGAATGCCCGGCGGCGAAGAGGGCCGCGCCGTTCCCGTGGGCAGGCGGCGGAGTCCACATGCCCGCGGCGGTTTACGAATACAGCCGCTGCTCGACCGCTTCGACGCCATGCCGAGCCGGCTGCGGCAGCCTCGATACCACGCTGCGGAACTTGCCGGCGGCGGTGCGCGGTATGCGTTCCAGAAAGCGCAGCTCGATCTGCATGTCGCGGCCGACGCGCAGGCTCAGGGCTTCGACCAGGCGGGCGCCGACACTGGGGTCATAGGCGTTGTCGCGGACGAGGTTGACCTCCAGGCGGTTTGGCGCGACCTGGACGATCTGGGCTTCCTTGATGCCCGTGAGTCCCTTGAAGAGCGGGTCCAGGCGGCCGATGCGGCGGCCGTCGGGGGTGACGATCACGTCGTCCACCCGCCCCAGCAGCGATTCCACCACCGGCCAGGCACGTCCGCAGCCGCAGCTCCGGTCGGAGGCGATGGCGGAGTCGCCGATCCGGTAGCGGATCATCGGCATTGCGTCGTTCAGGAAGCCGGTGCAGATCAGCTCACCCGCCTCGCCCGGAGCGGCTGGCCGGCCGTCTTCGCGGACGATCTCGACGATCCCGTATTCGGGGTTGACGTGGTAGCTGCCGTGCTCGCACTGGGTGATGCAGGCTGCCAGCTCGGCGCTGCCGTACTGGTCATACACCGGACAGCCGAACGCCTCTTCGATCAGTGCCCGCTGATGCTCCAGCAGGGTTTCCGAGGACGTGACGATGGCCTTGGGACGAATGCGCGGCAGCTCGGGCCGTTCCGTCAGATACAGGGCCAGGGTGTAGGCCGCCGATGGATAGGCGTCGATGTAGCGCGGTCGGAAGCGGGCGATGCAGCGGATGTAGGCCTCGGCGGTGCTGTCGGAAAGGTGGTAGCTCGAGCACAGCAGGGTGTTCATGGCCCAGTTGCTGCGCCAGTAGGGAGGTTCCAGCCGGCCTGCAGGCAGCAGCATGCGGCCGGCGAAGGTGACGCTGCGGTCGCGGCTGCGGACGCCGGCAGTGCGCAGGAAGCGCTCGAAAAAGGCGTAATTCCGGCGCAGGGCATCGGCTGTGGCGCGGATGACGAGCGGGCTGCCGGTGGTTCCGCTGGTATTGATCGTGTGCAGCGCGCCGCCGGCGACATTATCGGCGATCAGCAGCCCGGTCCTGGTCCGTACCGTGTCCTTTTCCAGTATCGGCAGAGCGCGGCCGAGATTGTCCGGGTCGATGCCGTCGGGAGAAATGCCGTGCTCGGCAAACAGGCGGGCGTACCAGGGGACGTGCCGGGCGGCATGGGTCAGCAGCCGGCGCAGCTCGACCGCCTGGAGTTCCGCAAGCTCTGATCGCGAATACCGCTCGGTGCGCAGCAGTCTCGCCAGGTGCTGCCGGTAGCTGCCGCCATAGCGGGCCCGGTAGAGGGAAAAGCCATAAGCCGACAGCAGCAGGTTCTGCATCCAGACCGGGCTGCGATCGTAGACCGCCTGCGCCAGTTCGTTGTTCATGCGCTTGGAGTTCCTTCTCGGCCGAATACCGCGGCGCACCGGCAGGGCGACCGCCGGTGAATATCCGCAAGTCAGAGAATTAGAGTCATCTGCTTAGGTGTGGATGGAAGTCGCGATTGTCAATGCAGCGGCGTATCAGCTCTGCTGGTGGCCGGTGACGGCAGGGGCGGCCGTCGGCGCCGCGGGCGGTGCGGTGCGATGGAGATAGACGTAGTGCCGGCGCAGCAGCGGCAGGTCAAAATGCCAGCGATGGGTGCGGCCGTAAGGGGTCCAGCCGGTGCGCTGGGCCCAGCGCCGGGCGGCCGTGTTGGTCTCATGGATATGGGTGATGAGCTGGCGCATGCCACGGCTGGCCGCGAGCCGGAACATGGCGTGGGCAAACGGCACCGCTGCGCCCCCGGGGTAGCGCAGGCCGACCGGCAGGGTGAGCAGGCATTCGACCTGGCCGACATCGGGGGCAAGCGGCGGGTACATGCCGGCCCAGTGTGGCAGGTGCTGCAGCCGGTGGTTGTCGTGATGGCTGAACAGCCACTGCATGCACAGGGGGCGGCCGTCCAGCAGCCAGACATAGCCGCCCCGAAGACCGTGCCGCCACAGCGTCAGGGCCGTACGGACCTGCGGCTGATCCCTCCACGGATGTGCCGCCAGCGCATCGATGAAAGCCTGCGTCACCGGCGTTGGCACGGCCGGCGAGGGTTCGCCGCGCGGCAGGCTGAGCCGGTAGCGGATCCAGGTCTGGCTGTGCAGGCGGGCGCCCAGCGCGGCTTCGCAGGCGCCGCCCAGCCTGCCGGCTATCCGCGCCGCCCACGGCGACAGCCTGAGCCGGTGCCGGTCGATGCACAGCCAGTCGGCGCTGCATGTGTTTGGGCGCATCCGCTTCCTGCTCTTGCCTGGGTCAGTCCCGCCGCACGGCGGCAGCGGCCGTATTGCATGGCGCCGCGTACTGGCGCAGATAGGCTTCCAGCATGACGTCGAGGGAGAACTGCGTGGCGATCCGCTGCTGAGCCGCCCGGCCGAACCGCTGGCGCCGCGCCGGATCCAGGGCCAGCGCTAGCAGCCGCGCCTGCACGGCGGCGACATCGCCCGGCTCGACCAGATAGCCTGTGCTGCCGTCGGTGACCAGCTCGCTGTTGCCGCCGACCCGGGTCGCCACCACCGGCAGGCCGGCCGCCATGGCTTCCAGGATGCTGCAGGACAGGCCTTCGGTGTCGGAGCAAAGGGCGAAGATGTCGCTGGCGGCCAGCAGCGCCGGGACGTCATCGCGCCGGCCGAGGAAGTGCACGCGTTCGGCGATGTCCAGTTCCGTAGCCAGGCAGTGCAGCTGGTCGCGGAGCGGCCCGTCGCCGACCAGCAGCAGGTGGGCCGGCTGGGGAGTGTCCAGGCCGGCGAAGGCGCGCAGCAGCAGCTGGTGGTTCTTCAGGCGCACCAGACGCCCGACGCAGATGACGAGAAGATCCGCGTCAGAAAGCCCCAGCGCCTGTCGCAGGTCCGGGACCTGCGGGGCCGGCATGCTGCTGGTGCCGTTGTAGACGGTCCGCAGTGCCTGCCGCCAGAACAGGCCACGCCGGCGGTAAAAGGCCTCCATGTCTTCGGATACGCATACCAGCCGGGTTCCCAGCAGAGCCGCCAGCTGCAGCAGATGGATGCGCGCCGGCCGCTCGTCGACGACGTAGACGTCGTGCAGGGTGCCGACATGGGGAACGCCCGCCAGCAGGCAGGCCGGCGCCGCGGCGGTGATGGGGCCAAACAGATGGGAGTGGAGAACATCGATTTCCCGCGCCCGCAGCAGGCGGCTGAGCTGCAGGGCGAACAGCGGCAGCGTCCGGGTCGATTTGTAGTAGCGGTGGCCGGGGAGGACATGCTGCTCGACACCCAGCTGCCTGGCCTGCCTGCTCAGGTAGGGGCTGCCGAAGTGCAGCAGCACCGGGTCGACCGACCGCATCCGCAGCTGCCGGCAGAGCTCGAGCACCACGGTTTCGGCGCCGCCTTCGGCTGCCGTGTCGATGAATTGGGCGACCCGCATGCGCATCATTCTCCTGTGCCGGCGCAGCGGAGCACCGGGCCGGCAGCCGTGGAGTCGTCTTGCTTGTATCGTGCAGCGGCGTGGCCGATGACGGCGAGAATGATTTTTGTGGCCCCGACGGACTCGCATTATGCGCCGCTGTCCCCATCTGATATGGGCATGCAAGCACAATAAGCAAAGATCCGAGGTCGCATGGAAGCATTGTTCTGGATCGGCCTGTTCGGCGCGCTCTACAGCTACTTCCTCTATCCGCTGCTGCTGTTGCTGGTATCCCGGCCACGGCCGCTGCTGCCTGCCGCCGAGGAGCTGCCGTCCATCAGCCTGATCGTCACCGCGCATAACGAGGCGCGCCGCATCGGCGCCAAGCTCGACAACTGCCTGGAGCTCGACTATCCCCGCGAGCGGCTGGAGATCCTGGTGGCGTCGGACGCGTCGGACGACGAGACCGACGACATCGTTGCCGGCTATGCCGACCGGGGCGTCCGTCTGGTGCGCGCCGTGCAGCGGCAGGGCAAGGAATGGGCGCAGCTGCTGGCGGTGCGGGCGGCGCAGGGAGAGATCCTGGTGTTCTCGGATGTGGCGACCATGATTCCCGCCGATGCCCTGCGTCGGCTGGCGGTGGATTTCGCCGATCCGAAGGTGGGCGCGGTGTCGAGCGAGGACCGCTTCGTCGCGCCTGGCGGGCAACTGGTCGGCGAGGGGCTGTACGTGCGCTACGAAATGTGGCTGCGGCGCCTGGAGTCGGGTGCTGCCGGGCTGGTCGGCCTGAGCGGATCGTTCTTCGCGGCCCGGCGCGAGGTCTGCGAGCAATGGGACGTGCTCGCGCCCAGTGATTTCAACACCGCCCTGAACAGCGTCCGCAGGGGCTATATCGCCATTTCCGACCCGCAATTGCTGGGCTACTACCAGGCGATCCAGGACGAGAGCCACGAGTACCAGCGCAAGCTGCGCACCGTGCTGCGCGGCATGACCGGCCTGCTGCGGCGGCCGGAAGTGCTCAACCCGCTGCGCTACGGCTTCTTCAGCATCCAGGTGTTCAGCCACAAGGTGATGCGCTGGCTGGTGCCGTGGTTTCTGCTGCTGCTGCTGGCGGCCTCGGTCAGCCTGGCCGGCAGCCACTGGTTCTACAGCCTGGCGCTGGCCGGGCAGCTGGCCTTCTACCTGCTGGTGCTCGGCGGCGCGCTGTCAGCCAGGCTGCGGCAGCATGCGCTGGTGAAAGTGCCGTATTTCTTCGTGCAGGTGAACGTGGCCATCGCCCATGCGCTGATCGCCTTCCTGTGCGGCAAGCGCATTACCCGCTGGCAGCCGTCAGAGCGATGAGTATCGGCATGCTGCCTCCGGCCGGCGACCCGGTCGTCCTCGGCGACGACCAGGCCGCCAATGCCCGCCTGTGGCGGCAGTGGCTGCCGTACCAGCCGGCGCTGTATGCCTCCGGCACGGCGGCGCTGGCAGCCGCGGTGACGGCGGCGCTGGCAACCGGACACGGCCGTACCGAGGTGGTGCTGCCGGGCTACGGCTGCCCGGCGCTGGTCAGCGCGGTACTGCATGCCGGCGGCCGGCCGGTGCTGGTCGATCTGGAGCCGGAACGCCCCTGGCTGTCGCG
This sequence comes from Ectothiorhodospiraceae bacterium, assembly GCA_029263635.1. Classification (GTDB taxonomy): domain Bacteria; phylum Pseudomonadota; class Gammaproteobacteria; order Nitrococcales; family AK92; genus JAAYIK01. The sequence continues at coordinate 10,512 of JAJUFY010000033.1, forward strand.
GCAGGCGCTGGAGGCGGTGCTGGGGCCGCGGACGGCGGCGGTGGTGGCGGTCAGCCTGCTCGGCATCCCAGAGCGGCTGGCCATGCTGCGCAAGGCCGCGGACCAGGCCGGCGCGCTGCTCATCGAAGACAGCGCCCAGGCCTATCCGCCGGCCGGACTGGCGAACGGCAGCGCCGATCTCGTCGTCCTCAGCCTCGGGCGCGGCAAGCCGGTCAGCCTGCTTGGCGGAGGCATCGTGCTGTGCCGCGACCTGCGACTGGCGGCGCGGCTGCCGGCGCCGCAGCCGCCGGCCGGCAGCCGCTGGCGGCTGCGCGCCAAGGCGGCAGCCTACAACCTGCTGCGCCGGCCCCAGCTCTACTGGATACCGGAACTGCTTCCGCTGGGGCTAGGGGAAACCCGCTACCAGCCCCTGCACGGCCTGGCGGCGATGGACCAGGTCCGGCAGCAGCTGCTCGGTGCCGCCGTCGAGCGTTACCTGCAGCAGCAGGAGCAGCGCATTCGGTCGCTGCTTGGCCGGCGGCTGGCCGGCTTCGCTGGCGAATTGGTCGACCTGGCGGCGCTCTGCGCCCCGCAGCGGCGCCTGCTCCGGTATCCGCTGCTGGCGCCGACGCCGGTGCTGGCCGATCGGCTCGCCCAGGCACTGAGGCGCGCCGGCCTGGGGGCAACCCGCATGTACGGCACGGCGCTGCCGGAGGTGCCGGGCTTGCCGCAGGGGATAGCCGGCGGCGAGCTGCCGCAGGCGCGTGATTTCGCCGCGCGCCTGCTCACGCTGCCGGTGCACCAGGGGGTGACGGGGGTGCATGTCGAACGGATGCTGGCGGTGATCGGTGCCGTGCTGGGGGAGCCGGACGGTCGGAGGGTCGAGGATTGGGCGGAGAAGCAGGGATGAAGATCTTACACGTGGTTGGTGCCAGGCCGAACTTCATGAAGGTCGCGCCGATCATCGATGCCTTCGACGCCTATGCCGGCAGTCCGGAGGCCGAGGTCGAGGTGCGGCAGGTGCTGGTGCATACCGGCCAGCATTACGACAGGGCGATGTCGGAGCTGTTTTTCGAACAGCTCGGCATGCCGAAGCCGGACATCAACCTGAGTATCGGATCCGGCCCCCACGGCTGGCAGACCGGGCGGATCATGGAGGCCTTCGAACCGGTGCTGCTCGAGCAGCGGCCGGATCTGGTGCTGGTGGTCGGCGACGTCAATTCGACGCTGGCCTGCGCCATCGACGCCAAGAAACTCGGCATCCCGGTCGCCCATGTCGAGGCCGGCCTGCGCAGCGGCGACCGCAGCATGCCGGAAGAGATCAACCGGCTGGCGACCGATGCCATCTCCGACCTGCTGTTCGCCACCGACAGGATCGCCTGCGAGGCCCTGCGCCGGGAAGGCGTTCCTGAAGAGCGAATCCATTTCGTCGGCAACGTCATGATCGACAGCCTGCTGAAGCATCGCGACCAGGCGCTGCGGCAGCCCACCCTGCGCCAGCTGGGACTGCTCGGCCCGGAGGGCAAGCCGCAGCCTTACGCCGTGGTGACCCTGCATCGCCCGAGCAACGTCGACGATCCGGACGCGTTGCGGGAGATCGTCGCAGCGCTGGCGCTGCTGGGGCGCGAGATGCCGGTCATGTTCCCGGTCCATCCCCGTTCCCGGGGCCGGTTCCGCGAGTTCGGTCTGCAACCGCTGCTGGCCGAACACGGCGGGATACGGCTGCTGGAGCCGCTCGGCTATCTGGATTTCGTCAACCTGATGGCGAACGCCAGC
>JAJUFY010000035.1 GCA_029263635.1 Ectothiorhodospiraceae bacterium
AGTGGCAGATCGAGGTACCGCTGATCATCAGCAACCACGAGGACCTGCGGCCGGTGGCGGAACGCTTCGGCATCCCCTACTACTGCCTGCCGATCACGCCCGAGAACAAGCTCGAGCAGGAAAAGCGGCAGATCGCGCTGCTGCAGGAGCATCAGGTCGATTTCGTGGTGCTGGCGCGCTACATGCAGATCCTCTCGCCAAGCTTCATCGACCACTATCCGGAGCGGATCATCAACATCCACCACTCCTTCCTGCCGGCCTTCGCGGGCGCCAAGCCCTACCACGCCGCCTACGCGCGGGGCGTGAAGATCATCGGCGCCACCAGCCATTACGTCACCAGCGAGCTCGACGCCGGGCCGATCATTGCCCAGGACGTCACCGCCATCACCCACCGCGACTCGGTGGAGGACCTGGTGCGCAAGGGCCGCGACCTGGAGAAGCTGGTGCTGGCGCGGGCGGTGTGGAACCACGTGCAGCGCAAGGTGCTCTGCTACGACAACCGGACTGTGATCTTCGACTAGGTTCCAGCCGCCCACCAGTCCAGCACGGTATAAATTCGGCGCCGCAGCGCCGTGAACCGCTGCGGTCGCGCCAGGATCTCTGCGGCGCTCTGCACGTACGGTGCGACGCTCGCCGTGTGGCCGCCGTGGGCGATGATGGCACGCGCGGTCGGCATATCCATCTCCAGATGCGGCTGCAGCCCGAGAACCCGCCCGCCCCAGACGAAACCCTGATTGGCGCAGGCGGCGCTGGTAGCGAGCGGCAACGCCCCTGGCGGCAGCCCGAAGGTGTCCCGATGCCAATGAAAGGCCTCCAGTTCGACCGGCAGCAGCGCCGCAAGCGGCGTCCCGGGCTGCAACCGGATTGGCCACCAGCCGATCTCCGGCTGCCGGTTCGGGCCCACCTCCGCCCCCAGCACCTGAGCGATCAGCTGTGCGCCCAGACAGGTGCCGAGCACCGGCTTGCCGGCATCGATCCAGCGCCGCAGCAGGGCTTTCTCCGCCAGCAGCCAGGGGTGTGCGGCCTCGTCGTGTACGCCCATGGGACCGCCCAGCACCACCAGCGCATCGGCAGCCCCAGGCTCGGGCGGCCGCTCACCGCGGTAGAGGTGGCAACCCGACAGGGTGAAACCGCGGGTCTCCGCCCAGTCGGCAATGGCGGCCGGCCCGACGTGCGAAGCGTGCTGCAGGTAGCCGATCCGCATCCCCGTTTACTCCACCACGGTCTTGATTTGGCGGCCGATCAGCGGCAGATCCTGGCAAGGACTAAAGCCGCCGGAGCCAGACGTGGACGTCATTCGCATCATATGCGCCATCATCCTGCCGCCGCTCGGCGTGTTCCTGCAGGTCGGCCTGGGATTCCATTTCTGGCTCAACATCCTGCTCACGCTGCTCGGCTATATCCCCGGTATCGTGCATGCGGTCTGGGTCATCGTGAAAAAGTAAGGGAAGAGCGGTCATGGCGACCCTGGTCGGCAACGAAGAACGCAGCATCACCATGCTCGAGCATCTGATCGCGCTCGACTACGACGCGGTCGAGGCGTACGACGCCGCCATCGCCCGGCTGGACAGCGAGGAATTCCGGCAGCAGCTGGCCGAATTCAAGGCGGACCACGAACGACACATCCGCGAGCTGCGGCCCATCGTCAAGGAACTGGGCGGCGATCCGCCGACCACGGCCGACTTCAAGGGCATGTTGGCAAAAGGCCGGGTGGTGCTGGCCGACCTGATCGGTGATGCCGCCATTCTGCGCGCCATGAAAGCCAACGAGGACGGCACCAACGCAGCCTATGAACGCGCCCGGAGCCGTACCGACGTCTCCGACGACATCCACGCCCTGCTCGCCCGCAACCAGGCCGACGAGCATCGCCACCGCGCCTGGATCGAGGCTACGCTCCGCACGCTGTAACGGCCCCGGCGCCTGGGGCCGGCTAGCCGTAGATGTCGCGGTAGGCTGCGTAGACCGAGACGATCAGCACCGGGCCCACCACCAGAAAACCGAGCATGAGCGGGATGGCGGCGACAAAGGAGAGCGCGAAGGCCAGCAGGCCGTAGACCAGAAACGGCACGATGTTCTTCAGGCAGCCCATGAAGCTGTGCTGCATGGCAGCCATCGGCGCCATGCCCTGGAATACCACCAGCGCCGGCGCGAACCAGAGCGCCATCGCCAGCGGCACCGACAGCACGACCGACACCAGCATCACCAGCAGCGTGCCGCCGCCCACGGTCAGCCCCATGCCGGCGCCCGTGCCGATGTTCATGGCGCCGGCGCCAATGACTGCACCGATGCCGCCGACGATCAGCATCAGCACCACCATCCCGGCAATATAGAGCAGGCCGACGAGGGCGAGCTGATTGGCGTGTCCCTTGAAGCCGGCGAACAGATCGGCGATTTCCGGCGTCTCGCCCTGCTCCTGCCGGCGGCAGGCCAGCATCAGCCCGCCCATGAACAGCGGCATCAGCACGTTGGCGGCAAGGAAACCAAGCAGGGGAGGCATGAAAGACGTGGCCAGCATGACCACGCCCAGGATTACCACGATGGCGATCCATACGCCCGGCGCCCGCTTGAACACCTCGAAGCCATCGACCAGCCAGCCCCAACCGCGGTCGACCTCTACCGCGCGGATGCCGGGCGCGCCGGGCATGCCCTTGCTCGCTTCATCCATCATCGCCTCATTCCCCAGCATGACGAGTTTCATCAAGCATAGTGCCGCTCCCGCGCGGAAAGAAACCGGCGGGCCGCAGGATCTGGCATAATTGCGTGTTTTCCTGCAACCCTGCGAAGGCTCATGACGCGGACGATACTTGTCACCAATGCTCTGCCCTATGCCAACGGCCCCATCCATCTGGGTCACCTGGTGGGCTACATCCAGGCCGACATCTGGGTGCGCTTCCAGCGAATGCGCGGCCACGTCTGCCATTACGTCTGCGCCGACGATGCCCACGGCACGCCGATCATGCTCAAGGCCCGCGCCGAGGGCATCACGCCGGAACAGCTGATCGAGCGGATCGGCGTCGAACACCGGGCCGATTTCGCCGACTTCCTGGTCGAGTTCGACAACTAATACACCACCCACTCGCCGGAGAACCGCGAGCTGGCGGAGCTGATTTACACCCGGCTGCGCGACAAATGCCATATCGTGTCGCGCACGGTGATGCAGATGTACGACCCGCAGGCCGGGATGTTCCTGCCGGATCGCTACATCAAGGGCACCTGTCCCAAGTGCAAGTCGCCGGACCAGTACGGCGACAACTGCGAAGTCTGCGGCATGACCTACACGCCGGCCGAGCTGATCGAGCCGGTATCGGTGGTCTCCGGCGCCACGCCGGTCGAGAAGGAATCGATCCAGTATTTCTTCAAGCTGTCCGACTTCGAGCCCTTCCTGCGCGACTGGGTCAGCACCGAGCACATGGAAGCCGAAACCGCCAACAAGGTGCGGGAGTGGTTCGAGGGCGGCCTCCGCGACTGGGACATTTCCCGCGACGCGCCCTACTTCGGCTTCGAGATTCCCGACGTCCCCGGCAAGTACTTCTACGTCTGGCTGGATGCGCCGATCGGCTACATGGCCTCGTTCAAGAACTACTGCGCCCGCGCCGGCATCGATTTCGACGCCTACTGGCAGCCGGATTCCGAGGCCGAGCTGGTGCACTTCATCGGCAAGGACATCATCCGCTTCCACTGCCTGTTCTGGCCGGCCATCCTGCACGGCGCCGGTTTCCGCGCCCCGAGCCGGATCAACGTCAACGGTTTCCTGACCGTCAACGGCCAGAAGATGTCCAAGTCGCGTGGCACCTTCATCATGGCCCGTACCTACCTGGAACACCTCAATCCGGAGTACCTGCGCTACTACTTCGCCGCCAAGCTCGGCAGCGGCGTCGACGACCTGGACCTGAACCTGGACGACTTCGCGCAGCGGGTGAATTCCGACCTGGTCGGCAAGCTGGTGAACATCGCCAGCCGCTGCGCCGGCTTCATCAACAAGCGTTTCGACGGCCGCCTCAGCGACAAGCTCGACGCGCCGGAGCTGCTGCGCGAGTTCACCGCCGCCTCCGAGCAGATCGCCGACCTCTACGAACAGTGCGAGTACTCGCGCGCCATCCGCCGGATCATGGAGCTGGCCGACAAGGCCAATCAGTACATCGACGACGCCAAGCCCTGGGTGGTTGCCAAGCAGGAAGGCAAGGACGAGGAGCTGCAGGCCATCTGCAGCATGGGCCTCAACCTGTTCCGGGTGCTGCTGGCCTATCTGAAGCCGGTGGTGCCCCGGCTGGCGCAGCAGGGCGAGGAATTCCTCGGCATCGCCCCGCTCAGCTGGGCCCAGATCGGCGAGCCGCTGCTCGACCACGTCATCCGGCCGTTCAAGCCCCTGATGACCCGCATCGAACCGGCCGCGGTGGCGGCCATGGTCGAGGCGTCGAAGGAAACCATCGGCGGCGATACTGCCGCCGCGACCAAGAAGGCATCCGACATGGAACCCATCGCCCCCGAGATCGTGTACGACGACTTCGCCAAGATCGACCTGCGCGTCGCGCGCATCGCCAAGGCCGAGCACGTCGAGGGCGCCGACAAGCTGCTCAAGCTCACCCTCGACCTGGGCGGCGACCAGCGCCAGGTCTTCGCCGGCATCAAATCGGCATACAGCCCGGAGCAGCTGGAAGGCAAGCTGACGGTGATGGTCGCCAACCTCAAGCCGCGCAAGATGCGCTTCGGCACCTCGGAAGGCATGGTGCTGGCAGCAGGCCCGGGCGGCAAGGATCTGTGGATCCTGGAGCCGCACGAGGGAGCGCAGCCGGGCATGCGGGTGACCTAGGCAGAACAACGGGCCGCGCTCCCGGTCCTACCGGTCGACGGCCGCCCGCATCGCTGCCTGGGCCGCCTGTCGGAGAAGGGCCCTCGGGCCGGTCCAGGATCGGCAGGAGGAAGAGCAAGGATCGCGGCGGGAGCTCTCGTAGCGGGAGCACGCGGCCGCCTGAGCACCACGCCATGACCATTTCCGCCGACGCCATCGACGCCCTGCTGCCGCAGACCCAGTGCACCAAATGCGGCTATCAGGGCTGCCGGCCATACGCCGAGGCCATCGCCCGCGGCGAGGCAGACATCAACCGCTGCCCGCCCGGCGGCAAGGCCGGCATTGAAGCGCTGGCGGCCCTGCTCGGGCGGCCGGTCAAGCCCCTCGCCCCGGACTGCGGCAGCGAACAGCCGCCACAGGTGGTCTGGATCGACGAGAACGTCTGCATCGGCTGCACCCGCTGCATCCAGGCCTGTCCGGTGGACGCCATCGTCGGCGCGACCAAGCGCATGCACACCGTGATCGAGAGCGAGTGCACCGGCTGCGAACTGTGCATCCCGCCCTGTCCGGTGGACTGCATCCATATCCGCGAACTGGAGCAGCCGGCAGCGGACGAACAGGCGCTCAGGCAGCGGCGGCGGGCACGCTTCGAGGCCCGCAACGCCCGGCTGGCACGGGATGCCGCGGAACTGGCCGAGCGCCGCCGGCGCAAGCGGGAAGCCCTGCAGGCGGCCAAGGCCGCCGAGGACCCGCGCAAGCTGGTGATCGCCGCGGCGCTGGAGCGCGTCCGGCAGCGGAAAGCGCGGCAGGCCCGGAACAACGATAGCTGACGGCCGCCGACACGGCCCGACCACGACCACAGCCATGAACAAAGAGAAACGTCGCGCCATCTTCGAGCGCCTGCGCCAGGAAAACCCCGAGCCGACCACGGAGCTGAACTACTCGTCGCCGTTCGAGCTGCTGATCGCCGTCATCCTCTCGGCACAGATGACCGACCGGGGCGTCAACAAGGCGACCGGACCGCTGTTCGCCGAGGCCAATACCCCAGAGGCGATACTGGCGCTTGGCGAAGAAGGCCTGCGCGAGCGGATCCGCAGCATCAACTTCTGCAACACCAAGGCCGCCAACATCATCAAGACCTGCCGCATGCTGATCGAGCTGCATGGCGGCGAGGTACCGGAGGACCGGAAGGCGCTGGAGGCCCTGCCGGGGGTCGGTCGCAAGACCGCCAACGTCATCCTCAACACCGCCTTCGGCCACCCGGTGATGGCGGTCGACACACATATCTTCCGCGTCGCCAACCGCACCGGCCTGGCGCCAGGCAAGAATGTGCGCGAGGTGGAGGACAAGCTCGTCCGGCTGGTGCCGAAGGAGTTTCTCAAGGACGCCCATCACTGGCTGATCCTGCATGGCCGCTACGTCTGCGTGGCGCGCAAGCCGCGCTGCGGCGCCTGCGTGATCTACGACCTGTGCGAGTACAAGGACAAGACGGCATAGCCCGTCGCCCCCATTCTGTAGCGATCCACACATACCGATCACACGGCAGAGCCATGTTCTTCTCCAACGACCGCAATCAACTCCGCCGCTACTACGTCGAATCCTGGCGCAAGGCCCGGGCCGGCCTGCCGCTGGAGCCGTTGGAGCAGATGGTTGCCGACGTGGTCGCCGCGCATCCTGAATACCACGCCCTGCTGGAAAACGAAGACCGGGCGCTGGGCCGTGAATTCCTGCCCGAGCACGGCGAGAGCAACCCGTTCGCGCACATGGGCATGCACATCGCCATCCGCGAGCAGGTGGCGACCAACCGGCCGCAGGGCATCGCCGCGCTGTACCGGCGCTTCGTCAAGGCGCTCGGCAGCCCGCTGGAAGCGGAGCATCTGATGATGGAGGCGCTGGCCGAGGCGCTCTGGCATGCCCAGCGGCAGGGCACGCCGCCGGACGAGCGGGCCTACATGCTGCAGCTCAAGGACATGCTGGCGCGGATGGGACAGTAGGACCTGGCTTCAGTCGAACCACGCCGGCCGGTGCAGGGCATAGCCCTGGGCGTAATCCACCCCGAGCCGGCGCAGCGCCTCCAGCGTGGCCTGGTCCTCGACGAACTCGGCGATGGTGCGCAGCCCCATCACGTGGCCGAGCCGATTGATGGCCTCCACCATGGAATGGTCGATGGAGTCACTGCACATGTGCTTCACGAACAGGCCGTCGATCTTGAGGTATTCCACCGGCAGCGTGCGCAGATAACCGAACGACGACAGCCCCGAGCCGAAATCGTCCAGGGCGAAGGAGCAGCCCCTGCTGCGCAGGGCGCTGATGAAGCGCTTGGCGCGCGGCAGGTTGGCGATGACCGCGGTTTCGGTGATCTCGAAGCAGATCCGTCGCGGATCAATGCCGGTGGCCGTGAGCTGCTGCAGGACGTAAGGCAGGAAAGCCTCGTCGCTGAGCGACTGCCCCGACAGGTTGATGGTGAAGCGGCGGATCGGATCGACCTGCGGCCCGCCGCGGACAATGCGCTCGAACACCCGGCGGACGATGCGGCGGTCGATCTGCGGCATCATGTTGAAGCGTTCCGCCGCCGGCAGGAACCGCATCGGCGCCGCTGTCGCCCCGTGCGGTCCGTCCATGCTGAGCAGGATCTCGACCATGGGCTCGCCGCTACCGGCCAGCGGCACGATGCGCTGATAGCGCAGCCGGAAACCGTCGTGATCCAGGGCATGCTGGATGTGCCCGGCCCACTGCATCTCGCCGTGGCGGTTCGCCAGCTCGCGGTCGCGGGCATGCGCGATGTGAACCCGGTTGCGGCCGTGGTCCTTGGCGACGTAGCAGGCGGCGTCGGCGGCTGCCAGCAGCCCGGACGGCGAGCTGGCCGCATCCAGCGGCACCACTCCGATGGACACGCCGACGGTGAAGGCCCTGCCCTCCCACTCGAAGCGGAACTCACGCATGGCGGCGCAGATGTCTTCGGCGATCCGGCCGGCCTGGCGCAGCCCGTAGCCGTACAGCAGCAGCCCGAACTCGTCGCCGCCCAGGCGGGCCAGGGTATCGCTCTCGCCGACGAAGCCGGACAACAGCTCGGCGGCCCGCTTCAGCAGCTCGTCGCCGGCGATGTGACCGCAGGTATCGTTGACCAGCTTGAACTGGTCGAGATCCAGATAGCAGATCGCGTGCTCGCGCCGCTGGCGGCGGCTGCTGGCCATGGCGCGCCAGAGCTTCACCTCCAGGGCCCGGCGGTTGGGCAGCCCGGTCAGCGCGTCGTGGCTGGCCTGGAAAGATACCACCCGTGCCATCCCCCGCAGCTCGGTGACATCGCGCAGGACGACGACGGCGCCGACGATGCCGCGGTCGTAGCCACGAATCGGCGACACCGAGACCTCGACCGCCGACTCCCGCTCGCCGGCACGGTCCGCCAGCACCGTCTGCTGTTCGATCACAACCAGCCTGCCGCGATCCTGGCACAGCCGCACAGGGACGGGAATCCGCTCGCCGGTCTCCTCGTCCAGCAGGTGCAGCACTTCGGCCAGCGGCCGGCCGCGGGCCTCGTCGTTGCGCCAGCCGCTGAGACGCTCGGCGACGGGGTTGAGCGAGGTGACCTTGCCGTCGCTGTCGGCCGTCAGCACGCCGTCGCCGATCGAGCGCAGCGTCACCTCGGCCAGCTCCTTCTCTTCCGCCAGCCGGCGGGCCAGATCCTCGCGCTCGTAGCTCAGTTCCAGGGTGCGCCTGATCATGCGCATGGAATTCAAGGCGCTGTCGAAAACCGCCAGCGAGCCGAACGCCACCGTCACCGGCAGCCACGGCGATTCGCCGATGCTCAGCAGCAGCAGCCACACCCAGAACACCCCGAACAGGGGGACGGCGAACACCAGATAGGCACGCAGGTGGAAGCCGAACGAGGCCAGGCCGCGGAAGGTCAGCGCGCTGACCAGGAACACCGCAAACGCGATATCCAGTGGATGGCGGGTGTATTCCACCATTGCCAGCACCGCGATCCAGGACAGCGATTGCAGGGCGATCAGCAGGATGCCGAGCAGCAGCCAGCGCCGATAGTCCGCTTGCGGCGGACTGACCTGCTGGAAGCGCCGCGAGACCAGGAAGCGGGCAACAGCAATGCCGCTGGCGACGAAAAACCAGCCCAGCAGCCAGGCAGGCGGCACCCGGGAGTAGAAGTTCAGAAAGACCAGAACGGCAAAGATGACGCTGGTACGGTAGGCATATTGCGTCACCGCATACAGGTTGCGGACCTGCTCGTGCTGCAGCCTGTGCCTGAGCAAGCCGGCCGCGCCGATGACGGCCGTGGATTCGCCCTCCTCCTCCGACCAGGCGGCCGGCCCCTGCCTCCTTTTCGTCATCGTTGTTATCTGGCCGTAGCGCAGCCTTTGGATGACTGCAATTGTGACCGAGGCCAGGGCGCTTTGCACGCTATGGCGCCGGGGTAACCGAGCTTGAGAGGCTGGAGCTCGCTCCCCGAGCGTCATTGCGAGGAGCAAGGCGACGAAGCAGTCTCGTGCTGACGAAGTGCACAGGCTGGTGCTCCGTTAGCGCGAGATTGCTTCGCTTGCCGCTCGCAATGACAGCCACGGGGAGCAGAGACCGGCACCCTGCCGTCACGCGATCGCCGCGGCCGCTGCGCGGCCTCGCGATGACGGCGGTGTTGAGCCTATTTCCGCCCCATCGCCGCGGCGATGCGCAGCCGCAGCGCGTTCAGCTTGATGAAGCCGTGGGCGTCCTTCTGGTCGTAGGCGCCGGCGTCGTCCTCGAAGGTCGCCACCTGCGGGTCGAACAGCGAGTCCTTCTCGGACTTGCGGCCCACGACCATGACATTGCCCTTGTAGAGCTTGAGCCGCACCACGCCGTTGACGGTCCGCTGGGTCTCGTCGATAAGGGCCTGCAGCGCCTTGCGCTCCGGGCTCCACCAGTAGCCGTTGTAGACCAGGCTGGCGTACTTGGGCATCAGCTCGTCCTTGAGATGGGCCACCTCGCGGTCCAGGGTGATGGATTCCATCGCCCGGTGGGCGCGCAGCAGGATGGTACCGCCCGGGGTCTCGTAGCAGCCGCGCGACTTCATGCCGACATAGCGGTTCTCGACGATGTCCAGCCGGCCGATGCCGTTCGCGCCGCCGAGCTGGTTGAGCCTGGCCAGCAGGTTGGCCGGGCTCAGCCGCTCGCCGTCGATGGCGACCGGGTCGCCCTGCTCGAAGGTGATTTCGATATAGGTCGGCTTGTCCGGCGCGGCCTCCGGCGACACGGTCCAGCGCCACATGTCCTCTTCCGGCTCCGCCCACGGGTCTTCCAGATGGCGGCCTTCGTAGGAGATGTGCAGCAGGTTGGCGTCCATGGAATACGGCGAGCCCTGCCGCTTGCGGGCATCGACGGGAATACCGTGCTTGTCGGCATAGGCCAGCAGCTTCTCGCGCGAGAGCAGGTCCCACTCGCGCCAGGGCGCGATGATCTTGATGTTCGGATCGAAGGCGTAATAGCCGAGCTCGAAGCGCACCTGATCGTTGCCCTTGCCGGTGGCGCCGTGGGCCACGGCATCGGCGCCGGTGGCGGCGGCGATTTCCATCTGCCGTTTGGCGATCAGCGGCCGGGCGATGGAAGTGCCGAGCAGGTACTCGCCCTCGTAGACGGCGTTGGCCCGGAACATCGGGAACACGAAGTCGCGGGCGAACTCCTCGCGCAGGTCGTCGATGAAGATCTCCTTCACCCCGAACTGCTGCGCCTTCTGCCGCGCCGGCTCCAGCTCCTCGCCCTGGCCCAGGTCGGCAGTGAAGGTCACCACCTCGCACTGGTAGGTTTCCTGCAGCCACTTGAGGATGACGGAGGTGTCCAGGCCTCCGGAGTACGCGAGTACGACCTTCTTGACTTCGCTCATGAGTTGTTTGCCCGTGGGGTTGATCTGGTGCGGCCGGACGGCCGAAACGGCCGTTCATGATCCGCGCTCGGCCTTGATAAATCAAGGTTCAGCGGCTGTTCAGCACCGGCCTGGGGGCTATAATGGCCCGCCCCGATGGAGTCGAGCGAGCACCGTGGACCGCCTCACCATTACCCGGCCGGACGACTGGCACCTGCACCTGCGCGACGGCGCGCATCTGGCGGCCGTGCTGCCCTATACGGCACGCCAGTTCGGCCGTGCCATCATCATGCCGAATCTGGTGCCGCCGGTGACCACCACCGCCCAGGCGCTGGCCTACCGCGAGCGCATCCTCGCCGCCCTGCCCGAAGGCAGCGGCTTCCAGCCGCTGATGACGCTGTATCTCACCGACGCCACGCTGCCGGCCGAGATCGAGCGCGCCAAGGCTTCGGGGCAGGTGCATGCGGTCAAGCTCTACCCGGCGGGCGCCACCACCAACTCCGCCTCCGGCGTCACCTCGGTCCGCAACATTTATTCCGCGCTGGCGGCCATGCAGGACCAGGGGCTGCTTCTGCTGATTCACGGTGAAGTCACGGATACCGACATCGACATCTTTGACCGTGAGGCGTTATTTATCGAACGCATTCTGCAGCCGCTAAGGGTGGATTTTCCCGGGCTGAAAATAGTGTTGGAACATATCACCACCGCCGACGCCGTTGCCTTTGTGGAATCGGCGGAGTCCAACCTGGCAGCGACCATTACCGCTCACCACCTGCTTTTCAACCGTAACCACATGCTGGTGGGGGGAATCCGACCGCACTTTTACTGTCTACCCATACTCAAACGACAGCAACATCAGCGTGCGCTCGTCAGCGCCGCCACCAGCGGCGACTGCCGGTTCTTTCTCGGCACGGATTCCGCACCCCATGCGCGCCATCGAAAGGAAAGTGCCTGCGGGTGCGCCGGCATTTACACGGCCTTCGCGGCCCTGGAACTTTACGCCCAGGCCTTCGAGGAGGCCGGCGCACTGGAGCGCCTGGATGCCTTTGCCAGCCATTTCGGCCCCGATTTTTATGGGCTGCCCCGTAACAGTGGCCAGGTTGAGCTGGTGCGGGAGCCCTGGCAGGTACCGGCCGAGCTTCCCCTTGGGGACCAGATTCTGGTGCCGCTGATGGCCGGAGAAACACTTAACTGGCGCCTCCAAACCGCCGGTGCCGGCCTTTCCTGACACAGCATGACCGAGCTTGATGTGATTGACAAACCCAGCGAACCCACCACACCTGTTTCCGCCATCGCCAGCCGTTTCCGCGGATTTTTGCCAGTGATCATCGATGTGGAAACCGGTGGTTTCAATCCGGCAACGGATGCGTTACTGG
>JAJUFY010000103.1 GCA_029263635.1 Ectothiorhodospiraceae bacterium
GCCGCGGGCTGGTGATCGGCTGCATGAGCGCCGGGATTGGCGCGGGCATGTTCATTACCGGCCTGCTGGTGCCTTGGCTGTACGCCCTGTTCGGCGATTCCGGCTGGCGGGTGACCTGGGGCGTGTTCGCCGCCACGGCCGGTGTGGCGCTGCTGCTGGTCCTGCTGGTGGTGCGCGACCCGGCGGTCGAGGCCGGCAGCGCGGCGCGGCCGCCGTCGGCCGACAAGTGGCTGATCTACCGCAATCCGCGGGTGCTGACCGTGGCGACGGTGTACGGCATCGTCGGGCTCACCTATATCGTGCAGGCCATCTTCATGGTCAGCTTCGTCATCGATTCCGGCTTCGAGGAGGCCACCGCCGGCTGGCTGATGGCCATGATGGGGCTGCTGTCCATGGCCAGCGGCCCGGTTTGGGGCACGCTGTCCGATGCCTGGGGGCGGGGCAACGCGCTAACGGCGGCAATGGCGCTGGTGACGGTTTCCATGGCGTTGCCGCTGCTCGATCAGAGCCTGCCGGTGTTCTTTACTCACTTTTTTGTCATGGGCTGCGCGGTCAACGGCATGTTCACCATGATTCAGGCCGCCAGCACCGACCAGGTAGCACCGCGCTACATTCCCATCGCCTTCAGCTTCGTCACGCTGTTCTTCGCCGGCGGGCAGTTCATCGGCCCGGCCATGGCCGGCTGGCTGATCGAGGTCAGCGGCAGCTTCAAGGTCGCCCTTGGCGTGACCTGCCTCTGGCTGCTGGCAGGGCTGTACCTGACCCAGCGCATCCGCCGCTTCCCGGCAGGCTTTGCCGTGGCGTGAGCAGGGCCGGTGCGCGGTTCTCGCCGAGCGGAAACCGGCCGTTTGGAGTATGGTGCAGCGAATGTGCCGTCCATACGGCTTGCTGCCGGCGGCCCGACCGGCACCTGCGGTGGCCAGCGCGCGGTCATATCGCTGGCCAAGGCGAATAGGGAAGCAGCATGAGCAAACTGCCGGCGTGTCCGAAGTGCAATTCCGAATACACCTACCTGGATCAGAATCTGTACGTGTGCCCGGAGTGTGCGCACGAGTGGTCGGCTGACGCAGCGGAGGAGGCCGATGACGAGGCCGTCGTCCGCGACGCTTACGGCAACGTCCTGCAGGACGGGGACAGCGTGACGGTCATCAAGGACCTGAAGGTCAAGGGCTCGTCGGCCGTGGTGAAAGTCGGCACCAAGGTGAAGAACATCCGCCTGGTCGAGGGCGATCACAATATCGACTGCAAGATCGACGGTATCGGCGCGATGCAGTTGAAGTCCGAGTTCGTCAAGAAAGCATAGAAAAAGACCAGCGCCGTTCTCGCCGGGTACAGGCATGATGGCGGGTTTTGAGTATCATCATGCACCGCCCCGGCGGCCAGCCAAGCCCTCCGCAAGGTGGCGTGTCCCCCCTCAACCATCTGCATGAGTGATCGTCAGCGGGCATGAGCCTGGAATTTCCCGTAGTAGACCTTGCGACGGCGCTTGGCGTCGGGCTGTTGATCGGCACCGAGCGCGAGTGGGCCGGGCGCGTGCAGGAAGAGCGGGAGCTGACCGCCGGGATCCGTACCTTCGGCCTCGCCGGTCTGTTCGGCGGGCTCGCGGCCCTGAGCATCGGGACGCTGGGCGTGGGCGCCTGGATCGCCATGTTCGCGCTGCTCGCGCTGCTGGTGATCGCCGGCTATCTGGCCGAGGTGCGGCTGAACCGCGATCACGGGCTGACCACCGAGTTCGCCCTGATGGTGACCTTTCTGCTCGGCAGCCTGGCGCTGGCGGAGAGTGCGCTGCTCGCCGCCGCCTGCGCGATCGTGGTGGCGCTGCTGCTGAGCCTGAAGGCGCGCCTGCGGCGTGCGCTCAGGCAGCTCAGCCCGGCCGAGCTGAGCGGTGCCCTGAAGCTGCTGTTCATCTCCGTGGTGCTGCTGCCGAACCTGCCCAACCAGGGCTATGGCCCGTGGCAGGTGTTCAACCCTTACACCACCTGGTGGATGGTGGTGCTGATTGCCGGGATCGGTTTCGCGGCCTACGTCGCCATCCGCCTGCTGGGGACACGCCACGGCCTGCTGGTCACCGCGTTGCTGGGCGGGATGGTGTCGTCCACCGCCATGACCCTGACGCTGTCGCGGCTGGATGCGCCGAGGCTGCGGGCGGCGCTGGCCGCCGGCCTGCTGGCGACCTCGGCGCTGATGTTCCCGCGCATCCTGCTCGAGGTGGGGGTGGTCAACCCGACGCTGCTGTCCAGCCTGCTGGCGCCGCTGCTGGTCGCCTGCCTAGTGTATGCCGCCTGTGCCCTGGTGTATTACCGGCAGGCCGGCCGGCAGCCCGAGGAGCCGGCGGCCGAATCGCCGCTGCAGAACCCCTTCGAGCTCGGCCCGGCGCTGCGCTTCGCAGCCCTGCTGGTCGTGATCCTGTTCCTGGTGGAAGGCGCCCGGCGCTGGCTGGGCGACATCGGCGTGTATCTGGTGGCGCTGCTCTCCGGCCTGACCGATGTCGATGCCATCACCCTGTCGCTCGCGCACAGCGCCCAGGACGGCTTGAGCCAGGCGGTTGCCGTGCGCGGCATTTTCCTCGCCGCCCTCGCCAACAGCCTGGTCAAGGCGGGGCTGATCGCCCTGGTCGGCGGCCGCGCCCTGGCGGCCCGGACCATGCCGTTCATGGCAGGCGGCCTGGCGGCCGGCCTGCTGACACTGCTGCTGGTCTGAAGGCCCTGCGCGGGAGGGGCGGGCTGACCGGCCTACGTCCAGCGCCAGCCCGCCGGGCGTCGGGCTAGGCCGATACGTAAGCGGTCTTCACGGTCGTGAAGAACTCGGCGGCATAGCTGCCCGGTTCCCGCGGTCCGTAGCTGGAGCCTGTGCGGCCGCCGAACGGCACGTGGTAGTCGACGCCTGCGGTGGGCACGTTGACCATCACCATGCCGGCCTGCATGTGCCGCTTGAAATGGTTGGCGTGCTTCAGCGAGGTGGTGCAGATGCCGGCCGACAGGCCGGAGTCGCTGTCGTTGGCGAGCTGCAGCGCATGCTCGTAGTCGTCGGCGGGAATGGCGCAGGCGACCGGACCGAAGATTTCCTCGCGGGCGATCCGCATATCGTTGCTCGCGTCCACGAACAGGGCAGGGGTCAGGTAGAAGCCGTCGTGTTCCCGCTGCACCCGTTCGCCGCCATACGCCAGGCGGGCGCCTTCCGATTTGCCGATCTCGATGTAGCTGAGATCCTGGGCCAGCTGCGACTCGTCGACGACCGGCCCGATGTCGGTGCCGGGCTTGAGGGCGTCGTCGACCTTGAGCTGTCGCAGCGCTGCCGCCACGGCGTCGACGAAGCGGCTGTAGATGCCCTTCTCGACGATGAAACGCGATGAGGCGGTGCAGCGCTGGCCGGTCGAGAAATAAGCGCCCTGCACGGCGCAGTTGACGGCGACCTCAAGGTCGGCGTCGTTCAGAACCACCAGCGGGTTCTTGCCTCCCATTTCCATCTGCAGCTTCGCGAAGCGCCGGCCTGCGGTTTCCATCACGCGGCGGCCGGTGGCTTCCGAGCCGGTGAAGGTGATGGCGTCGACCTCGGGCGATTCCAGCAGGGCCTGACCGACCTGGCTGCCGCGGCCCATGACCAGATTGAACACGCCGGCCGGCAGGCCCGCGCGGCTGATGATTTCCGCCAGCGCCCAGGCCGAGCCCGGCACCAGGTCGGCCGGCTTGAACACCACGCAGTTGCCGTAAGCCAGGGCCGGGGCGATCTTCCAGGCCGGGATGGCGATGGGGAAATTCCACGGCGTGATGATGCCGACCACGCCGACCGGCTCGCGGGTGACGTCGATGTCGATTCCCGGCCGCACCGACGGCAGGTGCTCGCCGCGCTGGCGTACCGCCTCGCCGGCGAAGAACTTGAAGATCTGGCCGGCGCGGGCGACCTCGGCGATGCCCTCCGGCAAGGTCTTGCCTTCTTCCCGCGACCGCAGGCGGCCCAGCTCCTCCTTGCGGGCGAGCAGCTCCGAGCCGATCCGGTCGAGCGCTTCCGCGCGGGCCTGCACGTTGCTGCAGGACCAGGCCGGGAAGGCCGCCCGTGCCGCGGCGACGGCCTGCTGGGTCTGGGCAGCGTCGGCCTGCGCGTATTCGTCGATGACGTCAGCGATGTTGGAAGGATTGATGTTGGGCCGCAGACCGCGGCCCTCGACCCACTGGCCGTCGATGTAGTTGTGTCGCATGGTCAGATTACCTTGAGCCTGCTCAGCTTCTCGATCTCCGCCTCGTCCAGCCCCAGCAGCTCCTTCAGGACGCTGTGGGTATGCTGACCCAGCAGCGGCGGGGCGAGCCGGTACTGGACCGGCGTCTTCGACAGGCGGATCGGATTGGCCACCAGCGGCACGCGGCCGGCGGTGGGGTGCGGCATCTCGATGCGCAAGCCGCGGGCCTGCACCTGCGGATCGTCGAACACCTGCTTCAGGTCGTTGATCGGCCCGCACGGCACCCCGGCCTGTTCCAGCAGCTCGATCCACTCGGCGGTGGTGCGCATCACCGTTGCCTGGCGGATCAGCGGAATCAGCACGTCGCGGTGCTTGACCCGGGCGGCATTGGTGGCGAAGCGCGGATCCTCGGCCCATTCCGGGTGGCCGGCGAGCTGCGCGAACTTGGCGAACTGGCCGTCGTTGCCGATGGTCAGGATCATGTCGCCATCGGCGGTCGGGAAGTCCTGGTAGGGCACGATGTTGGGGTGGGCATTGCCGAGCCGCACCGGCGGCTGGCCGGTGGTGAGAAAGTTCATGGCCTGATTGGCCAGGCAGGCGACCTGCACGTCGAGCAGGGCCATGTCGATGTACTGCCCCTCGCCGGAAACTTCCCGATGAGCCAGCGCGGCGAGCACGGCAATCGTCGAATAGAGGCCGGTCATGATGTCCGTGAGCGCCACGCCGACCTTGATCGGCCCGGCGCCGGGCTCGTCGTTGCCGCGGCCGGTGATGCTCATCAGGCCGCCCAGCCCCTGGATCATGAAGTCGTAGCCGGCGCGCGCCGCGTACGGCCCGTCCTGGCCGAAACCGGTCACCGAGCAGTAGATCAGCCGCGGGTTGATCCGCGCCAGCGACTCGTAGTCGAGGCCGTACTTGCGCAGGCCGCCGACCTTGAAGTTTTCCAGCACCACGTCGGCGCTGGCTGCCAGCTTGCGGACCAGTTCCTGCCCCTCGGGCTTGGTGAAGTCGATGGTCACCGAGCGCTTGTTGCGGTTGGCGCTGAGATAGTAGGCCGACTCCGAGGTTGGCTGTCCGTTCTGGTCCTTCAGATAGGGCGGCCCCCAGGCACGGGTGTCATCCCCGCTGCCGGGGCGTTCGACCTTGATCACCTCGGCACCCAGGTCGGCCAGGTTCTGGCCGGCCCAGGGGCCGGCCAGAACGCGCGAGAGATCAAGCACACGGATGTGTGACAGGGCACCGGACATGCGCGCTACCTCGTTGCTGGGTTGTTTCAGGAGAAGGCCTGGATGCCGGTCTGGGCACGGCCGAGGATCAGCGCATGCACGTCATGGGTGCCCTCGTAGGTGTTGACCACTTCCAGGTTCACCATGTGGCGGATCACGCCGTATTCGTCGGAGATGCCGTTGCCGCCGAGCATGTCGCGGGCCATGCGGGCGATCTCCAGCGCCTTGCCGCAGGAGTTGCGCTTGAGCAGCGAGGTGATCTCGACCGCGGCGGTGCCCTCATCCTTCATGCGCCCCAGCCGCAGGCAGCCCTGCAGGCCGAGGGTGATTTCGGTCTGCATGTCGGCGAGCTTCTTCTGGATCAGCTGGTTGGCCGCCAGCGGCCGGCCGAACTGCTTGCGGTCCAGCGTGTACTGGCGAGCGGTATGCCAGCAGAACTCGGCCGCACCCAGCGCGCCCCAGGCGATGCCGTAGCGGGCCGAGTTCAGGCAGGTGAACGGCCCGCGCAGGCCGGTGACGCCCGGCAGCAGGTTTTCCTCGGGGACGAACACGTTATCCATCACGATCTCGCCGGTGATGGAGGTGCGCAGGCCGACCTTGCCCTCGATGGCGGGCGCCGACAGGCCCTTCATGCCCTTCTCGAGGATGAAGCCGCGGATCAGCCCGTCTTCGGTCTTCGCCCAGACCACGAACACATCGGCGATCGGGCTGTTGGTGATCCACATCTTGCTGCCGGTCAGGCTATAGCCGCCGGGAACCTTCTTGGCGCGGGTGACCATGGAGCCCGGATCGGAGCCATGGTCCGGCTCGGTCAGGCCGAAGCAGCCGATCCACTCGCCGCTGGCGAGCTTGGGCAGGTACTTCTGCTTCTGCTCTTCCGTCCCGAACTCGTAGATCGGCACCATCACCAGCGAGGACTGCACGCTCATCATCGACCGATAGCCGGAGTCGACGCGCTCGACTTCGCGGGCGATCAGGCCGTAGCAGACGTAGTTGAGTCCGGCGCCGCCGTACTGCTCGGGGATGGTGGCGCCCAGCAGGCCGAGTTCGCCCATTTCACGGAAGATGGCCGGATCGGTCTTCTCATGGCGGAACGCTTCGAGCACCCGGGGCTGCAGGTGGTTCTGCGCATACTGGTATGCGGTTTCCCGCACCATCCGCTCTTCCTCGGTCAGCTGCTGTTCGAGCAGCAGCGGCTCGGCCCAGTTGAACGGGATTTTTTCAGCCATGGAGACTTCTTCCTCTGTACTTTCTCGATAAAGACCGGCCGGCCAAGCCGGGTTCATCCCGGCTTGGCAACCGCGCCGGAGGTTGAGCGCTTGGCCTTCCGTGGGGCCGGAATGAGGCGGTAGCGTTGTACCCTCGCCATCATCGGCCGTAGCAGCCTGGGCTTTGTTGCGGGGGGCAAACCCTTCCCATGCTGTGGGACGCACCGAGAATGTTCTTACGGATGCGCTTGAGCACGTCTAACCTGGCTGCATTCTCCTCGATACGGTGGCTGGCCCGCGGCATGCTCCGGTGCTGGCTCATTCTCAACGCTGCCGCCGCTGCCTTGATAAGGCGTATCACCGGATATTGTCATGCTCAGTCCGCATGACGGCGTTTCCGCAGTACCTGCTGATTCGTCAGGCTCTCCTTGACCGGAGAGCATGCAGATCATACGCAATCCTGCATAGGCTGGCTGAATATTCAAAGCAAGCGCAATGGATGGCCTCGGTGTAACCGGCAGGGCGTTGGTGCCAGAGGGCCGTCAGGTGCCCGGCGCCGTATGCTGCTATCCGGGAGAGAGTTCGGTATCTTCTTCGGGCAACGGCGCACGTACTGTGCGGCCATCCTCGCGGTAGCAATCCTGCTCAAGCTCATCCTGGCGCCAAGCTGAGGTGGCTTCTTGTCATAGGGTGAAGCGATGTTCCGATCCAGCACCAGCGTCCGGACCCAGAACGGCGGCCGCTATCTCAAGCGCCTGTGCAAGCACTGGAGCCATAAGTTCGACGTGACCTATACCGACGAGGAAGGCCGAGTTCCATTCGGCGATGATCGGTTCTGCACCTTCAAGGCGTCTCCC
>JAJUFY010000452.1 GCA_029263635.1 Ectothiorhodospiraceae bacterium
GCCTCACCCTGTACCTGACTGTGCATGAACACTCTCCCGATCGCGGCTGCTGCGTTATGCCGAAGCTCGACGTCCTCCCTGGGGGAAGTACGCGGTGAACCCGGGGGTGGCGTCAAGCTGTAGAACGTGCCGGCCGCATCGCGGTCGGTGATGTCTGGGGAACTGTACCGCTTTGTAGACATCAAAACCACCATGCGATACAGTGCGCTCCCCCGGATTTTCTCGCCTGGAGTCTGAATAAGATGCGTCGTAAAGAACCTGCCCGTTGGCTGCGGGGCGGTGCCCGCTCGTTTCCGCTCATGGCAATCCTCCTGCTGGCCGGCTGCAGCGGAGACGGCGCGCAGCAGGCGAGCAGTGCGCCGCCGCCGGCGCCGGAGGTGGGCGTCTACACGATTGAGGCGCAGGCGGTGACGCTGACCACCGAGCTGCCCGGCCGCACGGCTGCCTTCCGGGTCGCCGAGGTGCGACCCCAGGTGAGCGGGATCGTCCAGAAGCGGCTGTTCACCGAAGGCAGCGAGGTCAAGCAGGGGCAGCAGCTGTACCAGATCGACCCGGCCCCCTATCAGGCCGCGCTGGCGCGCGCGGAGGCCAACCTCAAGAGCGCCGAGAACCTGGGCAAGCGCTATCAGCGCCTGATCAAGACCAACGCCATCAGCCGCCAGCAGTACGACGACGCCATGGCGGCCTGGGCTGCTGCCCGGGCCGAGGTCGAGGCGGCGCGTATCAACATGCGGTACACCAAGGTGCTCGCGCCCATCAGCGGCCGCATCGGCCGCTCGTACGTCAGCGAGGGCGCGCTGGTGACCGGCGGCCAGCCGCAGGAGCTGGCTACCGTTACCCAGCTGGATCCGATCTACGTCGACATCACCCAGCCGGTCACCAAGCTGTTGCAGCTGCAGCGGGCGCTGGAGGCCGGCCTGATCGAGCAGAGCGGCGAGCAGGCCGTGCCGGTGACGCTGACGCTGGAAGACGGCAGCCGCTACCCGCAGGCGGGCGCTCTGAAGTTCTCCGAAGTGATGGTGGATGCCGGCACCGGCTCGGTGACCCTGCGCGCCGAGTTCCCCAATCCGGACGGCAAGCTGCTGCCGGGCATGTTCGTGCGCGCCACGGTGCAGGAGGGCGTGCAGCCCGAGGCCAAGCTGGTGCCGCAGCAGGCGGTGTCGCGCGGTCCGGACGGCTCGGCCAACGTGCTGGTGGTGACGGCCGCCAACACCGTCGAGGCGCGCCGGGTGCAAACCCTGGGCACCGTCGGCAACGCCTGGCTGGTGGGCGACGGCATCGAGCCCGGCGAACGGGTGATCACCGAGGGTCTGCATCGGGTGCGGCCCGGCATTCAAGTCAATCCGGTCCCGGCCGGCAACGTCGAGCTGAAGACCGACTTCGGCGTCGCGGCGAAGTAAGGAGACCCTCATGGCCCGATTCTTCATCGACCGGCCGATCTTCGCCTGGGTCATCGCCATCATCATCATGCTGGCGGGCGCGCTCTCGATCAGAAGCCTGCCGGTCAACCAGTTCCCCGACGTCGCGCCGCCGGCCGTCGGCATCATCGTCGCCTATCCCGGCGCCTCGGCGCAGACGGTGCAGGACACGGTGGTCCAGGTCATCGAGCAGCAGCTCAACGGCCTCGACGGTCTGCGTTATATCTCGTCGGA
>JAJUFY010000256.1 GCA_029263635.1 Ectothiorhodospiraceae bacterium
ACTTCTCCAGCGCCTGCCGCTGCTCCTCGGCGTTCGGGTCATCGACGTTCTGGCCGCCGCGCAGCGAGTCGATGGCCTTGTTGACGGCCTCCTTGGAAGCGCCGGCACGGCGCATCAGCTCGCCCACCGTCCCCTTGTCGTCGACGGCGGCCAGCACGAACAGCTCGGTGGAGATGTACTGATCCTTCCGCTGCTGCGCGAGCTTGTCGGTGAGGTTGAGCAGGCGGCCAAGATCGTTGGAGATGTGCAGCTCACCGTGGGTGCCGGACACGGTCGGCAGCCGCTCCAGTGCCTCGCCCAGCTGCGAGCGCAGCACATTGACGTTGACCCCGGCCATGTTGAGCAGATGGCGGGTCGTACCGCCCTCCTGATCCAGCAGCGCGGTCATCAGGTGGACGGGTTCGATGAACTGATGATCCCGCCCCACTGCCAGACTCTGCGCGTCGGCGAGCGCAAGCTGGAACTTGGTGGTCAGTTTGTCCATTCGCATGCGGTAATCCTCTTCGGTCGGATCGAGCGATTAGCACTCGACCTGTCTGACTGCTAACTGATATCAAGAGACCACGTTTCTGTGAAATAGATCCCGGTCAAGTTGCAGCCACATCGCTCCATCGGTGCCGCTGTTGGTGGTGTTGCCGCAACGGCTTCACAAGGCGGACTGCAGCGACGCAGTAGCAGCCGTCGGCACTTCGCCGTCCCGAGATCGCCGCGGCTGCTGCGCAGCCTCGCGATGACGGGGAAAGAGTATCCACTCGTCATTGCGAGGAGGCGCAGCCGACGAAGCAATCTCGTGCTAACGAAGTAGCAACGGTCGGTACTCCGCCATCACCAGATAGCTTCGCTACCGCTCGCAATGACAGCAGTCGCCGCGGCCTCAGGACTCTAGCCAGATCAGGCTGGCCATGCGGCCGGTGCGACCATCGCGGCGGTACGAGAAGAACAGCTCGGGCTGTCCGACCGTGCAGTACTCACCGCCGTAGACGGCCTCGACCCCCGCCTGCGCCAGCCGGCGGCGGGCGAGAGCGTACAGATCCGCCAGCCAGCGCCCGGCCGGCGACGGCTGGAAACAGCCGACAGCGCCGGCGTCCGCAACGAGGAACTGCCGGCGGACCTCGTCGCCGACTTCGAAGGCATCCGGGCCGATGGCCGGACCCAGCCAGGCCAGCAGCCGCTGCGGCGGCCGGTGCATGGCGGCTACCGTCGCCTCCAGCACCCCGGCAACCAGCCCGCGCCAGCCGGCATGGGCGGCAGCAACCACTTCGCCGCCGTCGTCGCACAGCAGCACCGGCAGGCAGTCGGCGGTCATGATGCTGCAGACTACGCCGGGGCGATCGGCCCAGCTGGCGTCCGCGCAAGCGCTGCCGGCGGCTGCCGGCACCACCTCGACGCCGTGCACCTGGGTCAGCCATACCGGCTCGGCCGGCAGCTCCAGCGCCGCCTGCAGGCGCGCCCGATTGGCCGAGACCTGCCCCGGATCGTCGCCGACATGCCCGCCCAGATTCAGCGACTCGAACGGCGGCCGGCTGACACCGCCCTGCCGGGTGGTCTGCGCCGCGCGCACATTGGCCGGCGCCGGCCAATCGGGAGTGATGATGGTGGGGTCAGCGGTCGGCATCGTGCGCATCCCAGGGTGCCTCCTGCTCCAGAGTGTTCAGCAACACCTGCATGTCGTCGGGCGGCGGGGCTTCCCAGCCCATCTCCTCGCCACTGGCCGGGTGTTGCAGCGCCAGCCGGGTCGCGTGCAGGGCCTGCCGGCGGAAGCCGCGCAGCGCCTCGCGTACGGCTTCGGTCGCGCCCTTAGGCAGCTGCAGGCGGCCGCCGTAGAGCGGATCGCCCACCAGCGGGTGGCCGATGTGCGCCATGTGCACGCGGATCTGGTGGGTGCGGCCGGTTTCCAGCGCCGCCAGCAGCAGCGTGTGGGCCTGGTAGCGCTGCTGGATACGGTAATGGGTGACCGCCTCGCGGCCGGTATCGACGACGGCCATGCGGATGCGATCGCGCGGATGGCGGCCGATCGGTGCCTCGATACGCCCCCCGGCGGTGAAGGTGCCGTTCACCAGCGCCAGGTACTCACGCTTTACCGTGCGCGCCTGCAGCTGGTCGACCAGGGCCTTGTGGGCCTGCAGGGTCTTGGCCGCCACCATCAGGCCGCTGGTGGCCTTGTCCAGCCGGTGGACGATGCCGCTGCGCGGCACGCCGGCCAGCGCCGGCGCATGATGCAGCAGGGCGTTCTGCAGCGTGCCTTCCGGATTGCCGGCGCCGGGGTGGACCACCAGCCCGGCCGGCTTGTCGATGACCAGGATCGCATCGTCCTCGTAGACGACGTTCAGCGCGATGGCCTGCGGCCGGACCTCGTCGACGGCCTCCACGGCGGCATTCACGGTGATCGACTCGCCCCCCAGCAGCTTGTCCCTGGGGCGCAGCACACGGCCATCGACCAGCACCGCGCCTTCCTTGACCCATTGTTGCAGCCGGCTGCGGGAGAATTCGGAGAAAAGTTGCGCCAGCACCTGATCGAGCCGGCTGCCGGCGTGTTCAGGGGGGACGATGGCGGTGCGCTGAATGGCGATCGACATGAATCCTGCTTTCCTGCGGTATCTGCTGGTATCGGCGGCTATGAGCGGCCCGTGCCATTGCCTACAATGAGCACTGTCCTTTGCCGGATGACTATCATGACGCTTATCAGGCTTTTGCGCGCGTTGCCGCTGCTGCTCGCCATTGCGGGCTGCTCGACCCTGGCCGATCCTGATGTCGAGGATACCAATGCCAGCGCCGCCGAGCTCTACAATGAAGCGCGCAGCGCCTTGCGCTCAAAAAACTTCCAGACCGCCATCGAGCGGCTGGAGACCCTGCAGGCGCGCTATCCGTTCGGCGAGCACGCCCAGCAGGCCCAGCTCGACATCATCTACGCCTATTTCAAATCCGAGGAGTGGGACGCGGCCATCACCGCCGCCGACCGCTTCATCCGGCTCAATCCGACCCACCCGCGGGTCGACTACGCGCTCTACATGCGCGCCAGCGTCAACATGAGCCGTGGCCGGGATTTCCTCGGTCGGCTGTTCGGAACCGAGCGCGCCCTGCGCGATCCGCAGCCGCTGCGACAGGCGCTGGCGGATTTCCAGCGGCTGGTCGCCGAATTCCCCGCCACCGAGTATGCAGCCGATGCCCGCGAGCGCATCGCCATCCTCCGCGATCAGCTCGCCCGCCACGAACTCGACGTGGCCCGTTTCTACCAATCGCGGGCGGCCTATGTGGCCGCCGCCAACCGGGCCAAGACCATCATCGAAGGCTATCAGGACACGCCCGCCGTCAACGAGGCGCTGACCATCCTGGTCGACGCCTACCAGCAGCTCGGCCTCTCCGAACTACGGCAGGACGTGCTGCGGGTGATCCGCGAGAAGTATCCGGAGCATCCGCTGGCCGGGCAGTCGGGGTGAGCTAAGAGTCTGTCCAGCGAGCAGAGATGGGAGGCGTTGCGTCCGCGCGTCTTCCTGCCGCCCATTGCCAACGGTAAGCGCGGCAATCTCGGGCTAACGGAGTACCCTCCGCTGCTGCCACGGCTCTCGAGGAAGACGGTGGAGGATGCGCGGCCGGGGAATCGCTCCGACGAGAGCCCGGATCGATGCAGGCCGAGCACGCAGGCCTGGGCCGTGAAGGCTGCGGATTTCTTTGCCCTTTCCTTGGCGGCCTTGCGCGAGTTCCTCTGCTTGTCCAAGTCCCGGCACGAAACG
>JAJUFY010000300.1 GCA_029263635.1 Ectothiorhodospiraceae bacterium
CCGCCTTGGTGTTGTGGTCGAAGGTGGCCGGCACGGCGCCCTTCGATTTCCGGAACGTCGCGATCGAATAGATCATGACGCCGAACACCGCGACCGCGATCGCCACGCAGATCCACAGGATCAGCATGTGCAGGCCGTATACTTCACGGCTGTAGGCACTCGCTCCGGGCGGCATGTTCAATGCCCAGTTCGCCAGTGCGGGTTCGGCAGCTGCGAACAGCCCCATCGCCAACGCTGTGGCGAGTGCTGCCTTTTTATTGTTCACCAACTTCATCCCCTGCTTCTCCCAACGATGAGAAATCACGCGCCTGATAGACAGGTACGCTCCCCCATTCCCCCCATGGGCCCTATCCGCCGCCTGAGCTGGCGCGCCAGACTGGCCCTTTCTTCTTCATTCAGAAACCGCCCGAGCTCAACGGCAACGCCGTGTGACCTCAGCAACAGCCGGCCGGAGTACCAGCGGTGACGGGCCGGTTCCAGGACCACTTCGGTCCAGTGAATCGGCAGCGTCCAGCTCGTCTCCGGCCTGCGCCGCCCTTTCCTCACCTCGATGCGATCGCCGCCAATGATCACGACTTCGCATTCGCAAGCCCGATGCGCGCTGACATACAGAGCCCATCCCAGCTGGCCAATCTCTTCGACGGCAAACGGCAACACCGGCCAATATCCGATGAATGTAAAAAAAAGCGCCGTGGCCAAAGAAACCGCAGCGATCAGCCCGAAGACGGCAAGCGTCTGTCTCCAGTCGACTGCAATGTTCGGCCGCAAAACAAACCAGTGGTCATCAGTGGACATTCCTTGTTCCACGTCCACCATGCGGACTCTCCTCCCGCCTCGGATGCTTCCCGTCCGGGTCGGTATTGGGCCTGCATTGTATCAGCTGCAGGACTTAGTAGTAGCCTGTAACTGATCCTATCAGTCTCGGCTAATAATCTCTCCTGGCCAATCGCCTAGGGCATTCCCTAGTATAGTCGTCATTGTCGGAATTGCCTCGCCCCGCTCCAGCCATGGAACGATTCCCCATAAAGGCGCCGGCAAATGCCGCACCAGAGTATCGATTTGCGCCTGCGCCCGAGGGTCGTCCGCTGCGATCAGGTTGGCAACCCAGCCGACCAGCCGGCAGCCGTCGGCACGGATGGCCTCGGCGGTGAGCAGCGCATGGTTCAGGCAACCGAGCCGGACGCCGACCACCATCAGCACGTCCAGCCCCAGGCGGCGAGGCACGGCGGCCAGGGTGCGCTGTTCGTCGATAGGCACCCGCCAGCCGCCGGCTCCCTCCACGACTACCAGGTCGGACTGCGCCGCCAGCTGCCGATAAGCGGCTTCGATGGCGGGCAGCGAGATCGGCCGGCCAGCTTCGGCGGCCGCCAGGTGGGGAGCGATGGCCGGGGCATATGCGCAGGGATTGACGAGCTGGTAGGCGAAGCCGCCGCCGGCGGCCGCGATCAGCGCCTCGGCATCCTCGTTGCGCAACCCCGCCGAGGTGGCCCGGCAGCCGCTGGCAACCGGCTTCATGGGCGCCACCCGCAGACCGCGGGCGCGAAGCGCCCGCACCAGCCCCTGCGCAACCAGCGTCTTGCCGACACCGGTATCGGTGCCGGTCACGAAGATGCCGGCGGTCATCTCAGCGCTGCCCGCGCCGGCCGATGCTGGCGATCGGCACACCGACTGCGCCATTGCTGCGGCGCTGCGGCAGGCTTTGCGGCGCCCAGGCATGACCGAACACGATCTCGCAGGTCGCCGGCAGGCGGCCGTCCGGCTGCCGGAAGCGCTCGTAGGCGGCCCGCATGGCCGCGGCCGCCCGCGGCGTGGTAAGCCCGGCACGGCGGCCGGCTGCAATGTTGACGGCACCGGTATCGCGCAGGTCGCGCACCAGCGCGTCAAGGTCCCGATAAGTCAGCGTGATGTGCTCGGCTTCCATGACCGGGTTGATGAAGCCGGCCCGCATCAGCCCGTCGCCGACATTGTGCATGTCGACGAAATCGTGCACGTGCATGCCGTCGTCGGCAGCCGCCCAGGCCTGGCGCAGCTCCTTGAGCGTGTCCGGGCCGACGCTGGAGAACAGCAGCAGGCCGCCAGGCTTGAGTACCCTGGCGAAGCCGGCGAAAGCGCGGTCCAGCTCGGTCAGCCATGGCAGGGCCAGGTTGGAGACGATGAGATCGACGCTGCCCCGCTTGAGCGGCAGCGCCTCGGCATCCGCCGCCAGGCACAGCGGCCGGCGCCACAGCCGGCCGCGCCGGCGGGCATGCGCCAGCATGGCCGGGGCGAGGTCCAGCGCGATGACCTGCGCCTGCGGGTAGCGCTTGAGCAGGGCTCCGCTCAGCGCACCGGTGCCCGCCCCCAGATCGAGCACACGCGCCGGCTCGATGCGCATGACGTCGAGCCGCTCCAGCAGCCGCCGGTTGACCTCCTGCTGCAACACCGCAGCGGCATCATAGCGGTCGGCAACCCGCTCGAAGACCCGGCGGACTTCCCGGCGGACCGGCAGCGCCGGCGACCGGCTCATGCCCGCACCGCCGTGGGCAGCTGCCGCCAGCGGCGCTCCAACGCTGTCAGCAGCGCATCGACGTCGGCCTCGCTGTGCAGCGCCGACAGCGTCACCCGCAGGCGGGCGGTGCCGGCCGGTACGGTCGGCGGCCGGATGGCGGTGACCAGGAAGCCGTCGGCCTCCAGGCCGCGGCTGAGCGCAACCGCAGCGGTTGCATCGCCGATCACGATCGGCTGGATGGGAGTGTTCGAGGGCATCAGCGACAATCCGATCTGGGTGGCTCCGGCGCGAAAGCGCGCTGTGAGCAATGTTAACCGTTCCCGTCGCCACTCTTCCTCACGCAGCAGTCGCAGCGCCTCACGGGTAGCGGCGCAGACCGCCGGCGGCAAGGCCGTCGTGTAGATATAGGTCCGCGCCTTCTGCACGCACCACTCGATCAGCTCATCGCTGCCGGCGACGAACGCACCGGAACTGCCGAAGGCTTTGCCGAGCGTTCCCACCAGCACCGGCACTTCGGCCTCGCCCAGCTCCGCCGCTGCCGCGCTGCCGCGCC
>JAJUFY010000174.1 GCA_029263635.1 Ectothiorhodospiraceae bacterium
ATGCCGATGATCATGCCCTCGTACACTTCCACGCCGGGCGAGATCAGCATGCGGCCGCGCTCCTGCAGGTTGAACAGGGCGTAGGCCAACGCCTTGCCGGGGCCGTTGGCGATCATCACGCCGTTCTGCCGGCCGCCGAAGTGGCCGGGCTTCATCGGGCCGTAGTGGTCGAACACATGATAGAGCAGGCCGGTGCCCGAGGTGGCGGTCATGAACTCGGTGCGGAAGCCGATCAGGCCGCGGGACGGGATGATGTAATCCAGCCGCACCCGGCCCTTGCCGTCCGGCACCATGTCCTGCAGCTCGCCGCCGCGCTCGCCGAGCTTTTCCATGACGCTGCCCTGGTCGGACTCTTCGACATCCACCGTCAGCTGCTCGTACGGCTCGTGCTTGACGCCGTCGATCTCCCTGATGATGACTTCCGGGCGCGACACGCCGAGCTCATAGCCCTCGCGGCGCATGTTCTCGATCAGCACCGACAGGTGCAGCTCGCCGCGGCCCGAGACACGGAACTTGTCCGGATCGTCGGTGGGCTCGACCCGTAGCGCGACGTTGTGGATCAGCTCGCGTTCGAGGCGCTCGCGGATCTGCCGCGAGGTGACGTATTTGCCGTCGCGGCCGGCCAGGGGCGAGGTATTGACCTGGAAGGTCATGCTCACCGTCGGCTCGTCCACCGTCAGCGGCGGCAGCGGCTCGGGATGCGCCGGATCGGTGAGGGTGTCGGAGATGTTCAGATCGCTGACGCCGGTGAAGGCGATGATGTCGCCGGCGCTCGCCTCCGGCACTTCCACCCGCTCCAGGCCCAGGAAGCCCAGGATCTGCAGGATGCGGGCCTGGCGCTTGTTGCCCTCGCGGTCGATCACGGTCACCGCCGTGTTGGTCTTGACCCTGCCGCGCTTGATGCGGCCGACGCCGATGACGCCGACGTAGCTGCTGTAGTCCAGCGAGGAAACCTGCAGCTGGAACGGCCCGTCGCGGTCCACATCCGGCGGCGGCACCTTGTCGACGATGGTCTGGAACAGGGCGGTCATGTCGCCGCCACGGACCTCCGCATCGAGGCCGGCATAACCGTTCAGGCCGGAGGCGTACACCACCGGGAAGTCGAGCTGCTCGTCGCTGGCGCCGAGACGATCGAACAGATCGAAAGTCTGGTCCAGCACCCAGTCGGCGCGGGCGCCCGGGCGGTCGATCTTGTTGATCACGACGATGGGCTTGAGCCCGGCTGCCAGCGCCTTCTGGGTGACGAAGCGGGTCTGCGGCATGGGGCCGTCGACCGCATCCACCAGCAGCAGCACCGAGTCCACCATGGACATCACCCGCTCGACCTCGCCGCCGAAATCGGCGTGGCCCGGCGTGTCAACGATGTTGATGCGGTAGCGGCCGGCCTCACCCGGCGTACGCGGATCCTGCCAGGTGATCGCCGTGTTCTTGGCGAGAATGGTGATGCCGCGCTCTTTTTCGATATCGTCCGAGTCCATCACCCGGTCGCCCACCTGGGTGCGGGTATCGAGGGTGCCGGACTGCTGCAGGAGCCGGTCGACCAGCGTGGTCTTGCCGTGGTCGACGTGGGCGATGATGGCGATGTTGCGAAGGTTTTCGATCACTGGTCGGCCGAAGATCAATAGTGGTTGGGCGCGCATTCTGAGGCCAGCCCGGCCTGCTGTCGAGACAGGCTTACGGCTTTGCTGATGCGCGCACGGTGAACGTCGCCGGCGGGAGTGTCATGACACGACGCAAAACCAGGCCGGGACGCGATGTCAACGCCCGCGGTCGGGCCCGGCACTATAGGCCGGCCGCCAAATTATTGCCAGGGTACTCATATGCCTGGGTGAGACAGACTGCCGGCGGCGAAGTTCAGCCGCGGCGGGCACGGTTCCGTTCGCCGGAGGACAGCGGTCTGCTATCCTCTGCGTCCGTTTAAGGCGTCGTGCCCATGAACCTGAAGAATCTCGAGAAGCGTCTCTGCCACCTGGCCGGTACCGCCATCCAGGATTACCGGATGATCGAGGACGGCGACCGGGTGATGGTCTGCCTGTCCGGCGGCAAGGATTCCTATACGCTGCTGGACATCCTCATGAAGCTCCAGCTGCGGGCGCCGGTGCGCTTCGAGCTGATCGCCGTCAACCTCGATCAGAAGCAGCCGGGGTTCCCGGCGCATGTGCTGCCCGAATACCTGGAACGCATCGGAGTACCGTACCGTATCCTCGAGCAGGATACCTACAGCGTGGTGAAGCGGGTGCTGCCGGAAGGCAAGACCATGTGTTCGCTCTGCTCACGGCTGCGGCGCGGCGCGTTGTACCGGGCGGCCGAGGAAATGGGTATCACCAAGATCGCGCTCGGCCACCACCGCGACGACATCCTGGCCACCCTGTTCCTGAACATGTTCTACGGCAGCAAGCTGGCGGCGATGCCGCCCAAGCTGCGCAGCAACGATGGCAAGCACGTGGTGATCCGGCCGCTGGCCTATGTGCCGGAGAAGTACACGGCGCGTTATGCCGAGCTCATGGAATTCCCGATCATTCCCTGCAACCTGTGCGGCTCGCAGGAGAACCTGAAGCGCAGGCAGATCGGCGAAATGCTCAAGCAGTGGGAGGCCATCGAGCCGAAGCGGCTGCACAACATCATGCGCTCGCTGCAGAACGTGAACCCATCCCACCTCGCCGACCGCAGGCTGTTCGACTTCGAGTCGTTGGTCGGCAGCTTCACGCCCGACGGCGAGAACGATCCGCTGGCGGAAATCCAGATTTCAGGCTGGGCGGACGACGGCGAATCCGCCTTCGGCTGAGTCGGTACACGGCAACGGCCGTCCCTGGCCGAGCGAGGGCGCACTCCCGCCGCGAGGGATGCGGCGGTCGTGTCTGCGCCTACATCTGCTCCAGCACCTGGATGCCGAGCAGGTCCAGCCCGGTCTGCATGGTCTGAGCGGTCAGGCCGCACAGCGCCAGCCGGCTGGCGCGTACCGCCGGGTCGGCCTTCAGTACCGGGCAGGCCTCGTAGAAGCTCATGAAGGCCCCGGCCAGGTCGTACAGGTAGCCGCACAGCACGTGCGGCACGCAGTCGGCGGCGACGGTCGCCAGCGTTTCCTCGAACTGCGCCAGCTTGAGGGCGAGCATGCGCTCGGCCGGCTCCTGGATCGCGATCGTGCCCATGCCGCCGGCTTCCAGCTCGCCGCGCCGAAAGATGCTGCGGATGCGGGTATAGGCGTACTGCAGGTAGGGCGCCGTGTTGCCGTCCAGCGCCAGCATGGTGTCCCAGTTGAACACGTAATCGCTGGTGCGGTTCTTGGACAGGTCGGCGTATTTGACCGCGCCGATGCCCACCGCGTGGGCGATCTCGCGGCGCTGGGCTTCCGGCAGGTCCGGATTCTTCTCGCTGACCAGCTGGAAGGCGCGCTGCTCGGCCTCGTCCAGCAGCTCGATGAGCTTGACGGTGCCGCCGGTGCGGGTTTTGAACGGCTTGCCGTCCTCGCCCATCATGGTGCCGAACGGCAGATGCTCCAGTGAAACCGTTTCCGGCGCCCAGCCGGCCGCGCGGGAGAGAGCGAAGACCTGACGCAGATGCAGGGCCTGGCGGGCATCGACGAAATAGAGTACCCGGTCGGCGTGCAGGGTTCCGACCCGGTAGCGGATCGCGGCCAGGTCGGTGGTGGCGTACAGGTAGCCGCCGTCGGACTTCTGCACGATGATCGGCAGCGGCTTGTCGTCCTTGCCGGTGAACTCGGGCAGGAACACGCACTGCGCGCCCTCGGATTCGGTCAGCAGTCCCTTGGCCCGCAGCTCTTCCACCAGGCGCGGCAGGTCGTCGTTGTAGGCGCTTTCGGGTTTGACATGGTCGCGGGTAAGCGTCACGCCCAGGCGCTGATAGACCTCCTCGCAGTGGCGCAGCGACTCGTCGATGAAGGTCTGCCACAGCGCGCGGCAGTCCGGATCGCCCGACTGCAGCCGTACCACGTAATCGCGGGCGGTGGCGGCGAACTCCGGGTCCTCGTCGTACAGGCGCTTGGCGTCGCGGTAGAAGGCTTCCAGGTCGGCGAGCTGGGTGGAGAGGTCCGCGTTCGAGTTGCCGCGCAGCCGCACCATGTAGGCGATCAGCATGCCGAACTGGGTGCCCCAGTCGCCGACATGGTTCTGGCGGATGACGGTGTGGCCGAGGAACTCCAGCACGCGCACCACGGCATCGCCGATGATGGTGCTGCGCAGGTGGCCGACATGCATTTCCTTGGCGAGGTTGGGCCCGGAGTAGTCGACCACCACGGTCTGCGGCCGGGCCGCCTGCGCGATGCCGAGCTGCGCATCGTCAAGCGCGGTGGCCAGCTGCTGCGCCAGCCAGTCGCTGCGCAGCCGGATGTTGATGAAGCCGGGGCCGGCGATCTCCACCGACTCGGCAAGATCGGACAAGTCCAGGTGCTCAAGAACGGTTTGCGCCAGCTGGCGGGGATTGGTTCGGGCGGCCTTGGCCGCCGCCATCACGCCGTTCGCTTGGTAGTCTCCGAACTCCGGGCGGGCGGCATGGTGAATCAGCGCCGGCCCGGGGGCGCCGGCGGCGGCCAGGGCATGACTGATCCGTTCTTCCAGTTGCTGGCGGATATTCATTCGGCTCACTTGCTCCAGTGCGGTCAGCTGCTGCGTGGAGAAAGGGGCCTATCATAGTCGATCGGCGGGCAATGGTGCTGCACCGCCGCATGGCGCTGACGCGGCTTCAGGGAGAGATAGACAGAAGCGGGAGCTCGATCGCTGGTGGGCGCGGCTCGGCTAGACCCTGCTCTTGCCTCGGCCCAGCAGCCCGGCAATGAGAGCGATGGCAAACAGTACGACGAAGATGAAGAACAAGATCTTCGCGATGCCTGCTGCGGCACTGGCAATGCCGCCAAAACCGAATATGGCGGCAATCAGTGCGATGATGAAGAATGTCAGCGCCCAACCAAGCATGTCAGAAGCTCCTCTCTATGACCGCGTCCCGTTTATCAGCGGCGGCTGGAATGGCAAACGTGGGGATGAAGAGGCTCCGTTCAAACGCCGAGGGAGAATGACGCCGCAATGAGCCTGGCAGTGGCCGGAATCGCGCGATTGACGAGCCGCCTGCTGCGGACCGGCCCGGCTGCCTGCCGGCTGCGTCGGTCGCTGATGGCGCTATGCCTGCTGCCCGGCATCGCGGCAGCAGCGCCGCAGCTCAGTGTGGTGGCGCTGTCGAACGGCAAGGCGATGGTCGAGGTCGACGGCCGCCACGA
>JAJUFY010000160.1 GCA_029263635.1 Ectothiorhodospiraceae bacterium
ACACCTGCAGCGCGCCGGACGAGCGGATCTTGAGCTTGGTGAAGTCGGCGTAGGAATTGATCGGCCGGCGCACCACCATCTCGGTCGGGTAGACCTTGTCGGTGGAGTAGTACACGCCGAGCTTGCCGACCGCCTCCCGCATCATCTGTTCGAAGCCCATGTGCTTATGGAAATACGCCGCTTCCCAGACGTTGCGGAACGCGAACGGCAGGCCGGAGGCGACGCCGGCCAGCGGCACCTGGTCGATGATGTATCCCGGCGAGATGGTGCCCATCGGGATGATGCCGCGGCGCACGGCGTTGAAGGTGTCGGTGGCGCTGAACAGCGTGCCGGCTTCATGCGGTTCCAGGATCAGCCGGCCGTTGGTGCGCTGCTCCAGCTTCTTCTTCAAGACGAGCAGGCTGTC
The DNA here is from genome assembly GCA_029263635.1 of Ectothiorhodospiraceae bacterium. Classification (GTDB taxonomy): domain Bacteria; phylum Pseudomonadota; class Gammaproteobacteria; order Nitrococcales; family AK92; genus JAAYIK01. Next base: position 407 of record JAJUFY010000160.1, read on the forward strand.
CTTGTAGGAGCTGCTTGCCGCCGGCCAGTGCGACTGTACCCGCCAGGTGGTGACTTCCCTGTTCTGGGCGGCGCCCGGCAGCGGCAGCAGCAGGATGGACGCCGCTAGCGCTGCAAGCAGCATCCGGATTCGTTCGATACGCACGACGATAGGCTTCATCGGATCTCGCTCCTCCAGTTGCGCTCTTTGGTTATGCAGAGTCATCGCAGACCTCTCTTGGCAGTCATGCGGCGCCGCCTAAGCCATTCCAATAGCAGTGGGTTCGACTGCCACAGACCGATCGGCATTGGCATACAGAGCGCATGGGGAGAGGAGAGGCCTGCCGTCGGCCGCGCATGGCGGATCAGGCAGAAAAAGCGAGGGCGCCGCGGGAACCCTTGTCCCGTGGCGCCCTCGGGAGCGTGGCGCATTGCCGGATGAAGAACCCGGCTGTTGCCGGCTTACATCACCTTGTCCGGCAGCCAGGTAACGATGGCCGGGAAGATGATGATCAGCGCGAGGCCGATCAGTTCGACCACCGTGTACGGGATCACCGAGCGGTAGATGTCGCCCATGGTGATGTGCGGCGGCACCACGCCCTTCAGGTAGAACAGGTTGAACCCGAACGGCGGCGTCATGTAGCCGATTTCCATATTGATGATGAACAGGATGCCGAACCAGATCGGGTCGAAGCCCAGCTCGGTGACGATCGGCAGGAACACCGGCAGCGTGATCAGCATGATGCCGACCGGATCCAGCACCATTCCCAGGAAGAACAGCACGGCCATCATGAAGATGATGGTGCCCCAGGGGCCACCCGGGATGTGCTCCATCAGGCCGCTGATCAGCGACTGCGCGCCCATGGCCGAGTAGGCGGCGCTGAAGGCGTGTGCGGCGAACAGGATCCACATGATCATGGCGGTCAGCCGCAGGGTGCGGATGGCGGAGGTGCGGATGATCTCCCAGCTCAGGGTGCGGTGCACCGCCGCCGAGATCAGTGCGCCAAGCACGCCCACTGCCGCCGATTCGGTCGGAGTGGCGATGCCGGCCATGATGGAACCGAGCACCATCAGCACCACGATGATGGGCAGAATCACCGACCGCAGGGAACGGAAGCGCTCGCCCCAGTCACTGCGCTCCTCCTTCGGCAGCGCCGGCCCCATTTCCGGTTGGAGGTAGCAGCGGATGGCGATGTAAAGCGACACCAGCACCACCAGCAGCAGGCCGGGCAGGATGCCGGCGGCGAACATCTTGCCGACGGAGACCCCGGTGATCAGGCCGTACAGGATCATCAGGATGCTGGGTGGCAGCAGCACGGCGAAGCCGCCGCCGGCGTTGATGGCACCGAGCGCCATTTCCTTGTTGTAGCCGCGCTCCAGCATGGCCGGCAGGGCAATGGTGCCCATGGTGACCACGGCAGCACCGCTCAGGCCCACCATGGCGCCCATCAGCGCGCAGATGCCGACGGTGCCGATGGCAAGCCCGCCGCGCACGCCGCCCCACCACAGGTGCATCATCCGGTACAGGTTGGTGGCAACACCGGCACGCTCCAGGATCATCGCCATGAACACGAACAGCGGGATGGCGACCAGCGTGAAGCTGTTCATGCTGTCCCACATCTTGGAGGCGACCAGATAGAACGCGTCGAAGCCCCAGGTGAAGTACAGGAAGATGACGGAAACGCCGCCCAGCACGAAGGCCAGCGGCAGGCCGAGAAGAATGAAGACCAGCAGCGAGCCGAAGAACAGGAGGGTCAGAAGTTCGATGCTCATGCGTGCTCCTCCGGAGCGCTGCTGTCAGCAGCCAGGTCGGCCGGCAGGGTTACGCCTGCGACCGTGAGGATGTCCTTCAGGAATTTGACGATGCCCTGCAGCAGCAGCAGGGCGGTGGCGACCGGAATCATCAGCTTTGCCGGCCAGATCGGCGGGTTCCAGGCCGACTGGGAGTGTTCCCAGGTCTCCATCGACTCCAGCGCCATCGACACGCCGAAATACAGCAGCGCGCCCATGAAGATGAAGAACATGATCGAGGTCAGCACATCGACCAGCGCGCGGACCCGGACCGGGAACTTGGAATGAATGATGTCGACGTTGACATGGCCGTTGGAGATGGCGAGATAGCCGCCGGCCATGATGGCGTAGACGCCGAAGATCAGCTGCGACAGCTCGTTGGTCCAGACCGCCGGCGCATCGAACAGATAGCGCATGAACACTTCTGTCAGGATCAGGAAAAAGATCGGGATGATCAGGTAGGCAGTGATCCGCCCGACCCACTCGTTCAGGCAGGTGATCGCGCGCATGAAGGCATACAGCGCTCGCATGGGATTCTCCTCCAGGCCGTCAAAGCCGGATGAATGTCTTGATTAGATAAAGCGGCGAATAGCGTCCTGCCAAAGAAAAAAACTGGTCCGGCGGCCGCCCGCCGGACCAGTTTTCGGTGCCGGTTACAGGTAGCCGAGCTCGGTCAGGTACTTGCGCAGCATTTCCACGGCCTTGGCGGACTCGGGGCTGCGGGCGGCCTCCTGCTCCCAGATCTTCTGCGCGGCTTCGGTGAGCTTGGCCAGCACATCGTCCGGCAGCTCGTTCACCTTGACGCCGAGCTCCTTCTGCGCCTTGGCGAGGGCTTCCTCCTCCTGACGCTGGTACTCGGCGGTGCGCAGGTCGAACTGCTCGTCGAGGGTGTCGATCAGGATCTTGCGGATGTCGGCCGGCAGCCGGTCGAGCGCCTTCTGGTTGATGATGAAGACGTCGGTGCCGGCGATGTTGAGCGCCGGGCGCACATGGTACTTGGCCACTTCATACAGGCTCAGGCTGTAGGCGCCCTGCACCGCGCCCCAGTGGGCGCCGTCGATCACGCCCTGCGACAGCGCGGTGTAGAGCTCGGCGCCGGAGACGTAGGTGCCGGTCGCGCCGGCCTGGGTCAGGAACACCTGCAGCGCGCCGGACGAGCGGATCTTGAGCTTGGTGAAGTCGGCGTAGGAATTGATCGGCCGGCGCACCACCATCTCGGTCGGGTAGACCTTGTCGGTGGAGTAGTACACGCCGTACTTGGCGGTCGCCTCCCGCATCATCTGCTCGAAGCCGAGCTCCTTGTGGAAGTACGCGGCTTCTTCGACCTTGCGGAACGCGAACGGCAGGCCGGAGGCGACACCGGCCAGCGGCACCTGGTCGATGATGTAGCCGGGGGCGATGGTGCCCATCGGGATGATGCCGCGGCGCACGGCGTTGAAGGTGTCGGTGGCGCTGAACAGCGTGCCGGCCTCGTACGGTTCGAGGACCAGGCGGCCGTTGGTGCGCTCGGCGAGCTTGTCCTTCAGCGTCAGCAGGCTGTCCTTGTAGGAGCTGCTGGACGCCGGCCAGTGAGACTGCACACGCCAGGTAATGGTGTCTTTCTTCTGCGCCATGCCGGTTGCTGGCAGCAGCATTGCGGCCGCGACAGCTGCCGTAACGGCAACCCGGGCTTTCTTGCTGAATAGGGAAGTAATTCTCATTGGTATCCTCCTCGGCGTGTATGATCGGGCTCTAAAGTTATACAGCCGACGACGCATGTCAAGAATTGCGGTACGCAATTTCGCATAGCGAAAAGGTCCCGGTCGATTTCTGAGAAAGCGGTCGCATTTAGGCCGGGGTACGGTGAGAGCGACGCTGGAGCGGGGCAGCCAGCCGCGTATCCGATCTTGCCGCCCTTCGCCATGCCATCCGCCTCTCCAGGCTCCCGTCATTCGCCACATGGCCGGAGCGGCCATGAACCTCGCCGTCCAGCCGGGGGATAGCTCGCGCTTGTCCGTACTTCCTACTCGCCAGATTCGCCAGATGCGTGCGCGCAATTCCTTAAAGGCGGCCGCAGTTACCCGTTCCATGCCCGCAACGGGACAGTGACCAGCCCGGCGGCGAGTGGTATTACTCTGATCGAGCCGCCCGACGCGCAGCCCGCGGAGAGCCGGACCATAACGCATAAGCACGGCCATGCATGGCCGGCGAGGAGGATGGAATGTTCGACAAGCATCTGAAGGCGTGGCCGAAATACGCGCCGCGGCAGCTGCGGTTGCCGCAAACCAGCGTCTATACCAATCTCGAGGTCTCGGCGCTGCGCTACCCCGACCAGCCAGCCATCGTCTATTACGACACCGCCATCAGCTACCGGGAGCTGCAGCAGGAAGCGGAGGCGCTGGCCGGCTACCTGCAGCGGCTGGGGGTGGCCAAGGGCGACCGGGTGCTGCTGTACATGCAGAACAGCCCACAGTTCATCATCGGCTATTACGCCATCCTGCGGGCCGATGCGGTGGTGGTGCCGGTCAATCCGATGAACCGCACCGCCGAGCTGGAGCATTACATCAAAGACACCGATGCCGCCGTGGCGCTCTGCGGCCAGGAGCTGTTCCCGTTCCTGCAGCCGCTGCTCGGTACCGGTACATTCGCTCACGCGATCGTGGCGGCCTATGGCGATTATGTCCGGGAGCCCACGGATCTGGACCTGCCGGAGCACGTCGCCATGCCGCGGCAGGAGATCCGTCAGGCTGGCGCGCACCTGTGGACGGATGCCATTGCCGCCGGTGCAGTGCCCGGCCCGCATACCGCCGGGCCGGACGATTACTGCGTGTTCCCCTACAGCTCCGGCACCACCGGCGCCCCCAAGGGCTGTATGCATACGCACCGCTCGGTGATGGCGACACTGGTCGGCGGCACGGTCTGGATTCCCTCCAGTTCCGGCTCGGTGATCCTGGGCACCCTGCCGATGTTTCACGTCACCGGCATGCAGTCGTGCATGAACAGCCCGATTTTCGTCGGCAGCAAGGTGGTGCTGATGACCCGCTGGGATCGCCGCACTGCCGCCAAGCTGATCGAGCGCTACCAGGTGACCGGCTGGACCAATATCGCCACCATGGCGATCGATTTTCTCTCCGACCCGGAAGTGCGCAACCACGATCTCTCCAGCCTCAAGTCGATCGGCGGCGGCGGCGCGGCGATGCCGGCGGCGGTGGAGGAGAAGCTGTTCGAGCTCACCGGGCTGCGCTATCTGGAGGGCTACGGCCTGTCGGAGACCATGGCCGGTACCCACATCAACCCGCCGGATGCGCCGAAGGCG
>JAJUFY010000335.1 GCA_029263635.1 Ectothiorhodospiraceae bacterium
GGCGGCGCGCTTCGATGCCGGCGTCGACACCGTATTCGGGCAGGCCGACAGGCGGCTGCAGGCGGTGGTCGCCAGCCTGGAGAGCGCCTATCGGGAGCGCGATGGGCTGCTGAACCAGGTTTCCGATCTGGCGGATCTGGTGTCGGAGCTGGACCAGATGGCCAGCGATGTGGCGCGTATCGCCGGTCAGACCAACCTGCTGGCGCTCAACGCCGCCATCGAGGCGGCGCGGGCCGGCGAGGCCGGTCGCGGCTTCACCGTGGTGGCCGACGAGGTCCGGCAGCTGTCCCGGCTGTCGGGGGATACCGGCCGCCGCATCGGCGACAAGATCGAGCACGTCAACAACATCATCGCCGCCACGGTCGAGGCGGCGGAAGCGACGCGCGGCCGCGAGGGAGAGACGGTGGAGACGGCGCGCACCGCCATCCGCGAGGTCCTGGCCGATTTCCATGCGCTGGCCGAGGCGCTCGACGATTCCGCACGCAAGCTCCGGCAGAGCAATCTGGAGATCAAGAGCGAAGTCGATGATTCGCTCATCCAGCTGCAGTTCCAGGACCGCACCAGCCAGATCCTCTCGCACGTGCGCGACAACATCGAGCTGGTCGTCGACCGGCTGCGGGAGCAGGGCATCGCGGCGCTGGACGTGGAGGACGCGCTGGCGCGCCTGGAGCGTTCCTACGCCATGGCCGAGGAGCGCAGCAACCATCAGTCGGCCGGTGCGTCGGCCGCGCCGGAGGGAGGCGACATCACCTTCTTCTGAAGCGCGGTCGGCACGAGGGTGCCGCAGGAATTTCTGGCATACGTCCGAGGACAGGGGGAAAACGTGGCTAAGACGATCATGATCGTGGACGACTCCGCTTCCATCCGACAGGTGGTGAGCATTGCGTTGCAGGGTGCCGGTTTCGAAGTGATTGAAGCGGCGGATGGCAAGGAAGCGCTCGGCAAGCTGACCGGCCAGCGGGTGCACCTGATCATCTCCGACGTGAACATGCCGAACATGGACGGCATCAGCTTCCTCAAGGCGCTCAAGGAGCTGCCGGACTACAAGTTCACCCCGGTGATCATGCTCACCACCGAGTCGGCCGAAGACAAGAAGCTGGAAGGCCAGGCGGCCGGTGCCAAGGCCTGGATGGTCAAGCCGTTCCAGCCGCCGCAGTTGCTGGCGGCCGTCAACAAGCTGGTGGCCTAGTGAGCAACGCGCTTCGCTTCGACGCCAAGACAGGGCGGTTGCGGATCACCGGCGAACTGACCATCTATCAGGCGGCGGCAGCCAAGGCCGAGCTGCTCAAGGCGCTGGACAGCGGCCGGCTGCGCGAGATCGACCTGGGTGCGGTGACCGAGCTGGACACGGCCGGCCTGCAGCTGCTGCTGCTGGCCAAGCGGACTGCTGCCGAGCGCGGCGAGGCCCTGCAGCTGGTCAATCACAGCGAGCCGGTGCTGGATGTGCTCACGCTGCTCAATGTCGACGCGGCGCTGGGCGATCCGGTCCTGATCCCGGCAGCCAGCCAGGAGCCGGCACGATGAATCTCGATCAAGCCTTCAACACCTTTCTCGAAGAAAGCCGCGAAATGCTGGCCGACATGGAGCGCATCCTGCTCGAGCTGGAGGCGACTCCGGACGAGTCGGAGCTCCTGAACGCGCTGTTCCGCTGCGTGCACACCATCAAGGGGTCGGCCGGCATCTTCGGCCTCGAGCATGTGGTCGGCTTCACCCATGTGGTCGAGAATGTTCTCGACCGGCTGCGTGCCCAGCAGCTGCAGCTGTCCCCGAAGCTGGCGGAGCTGCTGCTGCGCTGCCGCGACCATATCGCCGTGCTGGTGGAATGCTCGGCCGAGGACGTGGATGCCGACCTGCAGGCGGTCAGCGCCGCCTTGCTGGCGGCCCTGAAGCCGTTCCAGGCCGAGGCGGCGGCCGACAGCGAGCCGGCGGCCGAAGGGCAGCTGCCGGCGAAGGCGCCGGCGCGGGTCGAGGCCACCGGCGGCGGCCGCGTCAGCGGCGATACCTGGCATATCTCCGTGCGCTTCTCGCCCGACGTGCTGCGGCACGGCATGGACCCGATCGGCTTCATCCGCTACCTGCGGACCCTGGGCGAGCTGACCCATGTCGCCACGATTTCCGATGCGCTGCCGGCAGCGGCCGACATGGACCCGGAATCCTGCTATCTCGGTTTCGAGATCGACCTGCGCTCGGACGCCGACAAGGCCGCCATCGAGGACGCCTTCGAATTCGTGCGCGAGCTTTGCCAGCTGCGCATCCTGCCGCCGCGCAGCCGGCTGCTGGAATACATGCAGCTCATCGAGGAGCTGCCGGAGGATCCCGGTCGGCTTGGCGAAATTCTGGTCGCCAGCGGTGCTCTGACCCGTGCCGAACTGGAAGAGGGCCTGCGTCTGCAGCGCGAGCGCGACCTCGATTCGGCGCAGCCGCACAAGCCGATCGGCGAGGTGCTGGTCGTTGAGGGCATGGTGGCGCCTGAGCTGGTGAGCGCAGCGCTCAAGAGCCAGGCCAAGGCCCGTGAAAGCAAGGCCCAGGCGAGCCAGTACATCCGCGTCCAGGCCGACAAGCTGGACGCCCTGATCAATCTGGTCGGGGAACTGGTGATCGCCTCTGCCGGCGTCGCGCTCAACGCTGAGAAGA
>JAJUFY010000176.1 GCA_029263635.1 Ectothiorhodospiraceae bacterium
GCCGGTGTGGGAGGCGGCCGAGCGCGTGGCGCAGGATAAGGAGGTGCTCGGCCTTTATCTGACCGGCCACCCCGTGACCCATTACAAGGCCGAGCTCGGCAAGCTGGTCAGCGGCCGGCTCGGCAGCCTGGCCGCCAACGGCAGCGAGCCCGTGCCGCGCCGGCGTAAGGGCGGCCGGCCGGTGACCGTGGCCGGGCTGGTGGTGGCGCTGCGTACCCGCAACACCCAAAGCGGCGGCCGCATGGCCTTCCTGACGCTGGACGACCGCACCGGCCGCATCGAATGCGCCGTCTACCCTGAAGTCTTCAAGCAGTACCGCCATCTGCTGGTAAAGGACAGCCTGCTGGTGGTGAACGGCACGCTCGACTACGACGAGTTTCTCGGCGGATACAAGGTCACGGCGGAAAAGGTGCTGGACATCGACGAGGCGCGCATGGCGGCGGCACGCCGGGTGTTCCTGCAGGTCGACGGCGTTGCCGGCGGGGCGGACATGGTGGCCGGGCTGGAGCAGGTGCTGGAGCCGTTCCGCGGCGGCGACTGCCCGGTGCTGGTCGATTATCGCGCCGGCTCGGCCCGGGCCTTGCTCAAGTTCGGCGAGCAGTGGCGGGTCCGGCCGAGCGACGATCTGCTGCGGCGGCTGCGGGGGCTGCAGGGCGTGGCAGAGGCCCGGATCGAGTACTGAGGCAGGCTTGCCGCAACCTGTCGGCTGGAGGAGAGAGGTTCATGGCGGGAATCGAATACAGGCATGTGATCGTGCCTGTGGATGGGTCAGAGAATGCCGGCCGGGCTGCGCGCTTCGCCGCCAATCTGGCGTATTGCTGCGAGGCGTCGCTGACCCTGGTGCATGTCTTTCCTGAGGGAGTGGGCGACGCCTCGGCGCTGCCGCCCGAGGAGGACGAAAAACTCAGGGAGCAGACCGCCAGGCAGGTGTTTTCCGAGGCGCGCAAGGCCATCCTCGGCGGCACCCGCAAGGCGCTCGATGCCGTCGGCAGCCCGGTCCGGGAGGAACTGCTGCGCGGCGACCCGGCCGAGGCCATCCTCGAATACGCCCGCCAGCAGCCGGACGCCATGATCGTGATCGGCAGCCGCGGCCTGTCGCGCCTGCAGGGCCTGCTGCTGGGCAGCGTCAGCGAGCAGGTCATCCGCCGGGCCGAGTGTCCGGTGACGGTGGTGCGTTAGCAGCCCCGCAACGGCTGAACCGAGCAGTAGTTCGCTATCCCGAAACTCGCGCTTGCCAGAGCCAATTTCGCCCGCTAGGGTACACCGCATTCGACCGGAGAGTCGCACACTAACATGAGCCTGAATTTTCTAGATTTCGAGCGGCCGATTGCCGAGCTCGAGGCGAAGATCGACGAGCTGCGCTATGTCGGCGACGACAACGAGCTGAACATCAGCGAGGAGATCGCACGCCTCAAGGCCAAGAGCCGGACGCTCACCGAGCAGATCTTCTCCCAGCTCACGGCCTGGCAGATCGCCCAGCTGGCACGGCATCCGCAGCGGCCCTACACACTGGATTACGTCAAGCGGATCTTCACCGAGTTCGAGGAGCTGCATGGCGATCGCGCCTTCGCCGACGATCCGGCCATCGTCGGTGGCGTGGCACGGCTGGACGGCCAGCCGGTGATGGTGATCGGCCACCAGAAGGGCCGTGACACCAAGGAGAAGATCCGCCGCAACTTCGGTATGCCGCGCCCCGAGGGCTATCGCAAGGCGCTGCGGCTGATGGAGACCGCCGAGCGCTTCAAGCTGCCGGTGCTGACCTTTATCGACACGCCGGGCGCCTATCCGGGCGTTGGCGCCGAGGAACGCGGCCAGTCGGAGGCGATCGCCCGCAACCTGCTGGTGATGTCGCGGCTGAAGACCCCGATCCTCTGCACGGTGATCGGCGAGGGTGGTTCCGGTGGCGCGCTGGCGATCGGCGTCGGCGATCAGGTGCTGATGCTGGGCTACAGCACCTATGCGGTGATCTCGCCGGAGGGCTGCGCCTCCATCCTCTGGAAGAGCGCCGAGAAGGCGGCCGACGCCGCGGTGGCGATGGGCATTACCGCGCCGCGGCTGCATGAGCTGGGCCTGGTCGATGCCGTGATCGAAGAGCCGCTCGGCGGCGCCCATCGCGATCCCGATGCCATGGCGGCGAGCCTGAAGTCGGCCCTGCTCGACCGTCTCGACAAGCTCAAGGCACAGCCCATCGACACCCTGCTGACGGAACGCTACCGACGGCTGATGGGCTTCGGCAACTTCAAGGAGGCGTGAGCACGGCGCCCGTCCTTTCGCCCGAGGTGCTCTGGCAGCGCCTCGGGCGCTTCCCGCCAGCTACCGGCTACTGTGTCGCCTACAGCGGCGGCCGCGATTCCCATGTCCTCCTGCACCTGATGGCCGCGTTGCGCGAGCGGCTCGACGTGCCCTTGCGCGCGGTGCATATCAACCATGGCCTGCAGGCGGCGGCTCCGGACTGGGCGCTGCACTGTTCCGATGTGTGCGCGCGGCTGGCCATTCCCTTGACCGTCATCGCCGTCGCCTGCGAGGTCGGGGCCGGCGACTCGCTGGAAGAGGCGGCGCGGACCGCCCGCTACCGCGCCTTCGAGCAGACGCTGCAGTGCGGCGAGGCGCTGCTGCTCGCCCACCACCAGGACGACCAGGCCGAGACGGTGCTGCTGCGCCTGTTGCGGGGAGCCGGCGTGCATGGGCTTGCCGCCATGCCGCCGCGCCGGCCGCTGGGACGGGGCCTGCTGCTGCGGCCGCTGCTGGACGTGCCGGCCGCCGCGGTCGCGGAGTATGCGCAGGCGCAGGGCCTGCGCTGGGTCGAAGATCCCAGTAACTCCAGTGACCGCTTTGACCGCAATTTCCTGCGCAACCGTCTGCTGCCGCTGCTTGCCGAACGCTGGCCGGGGTACGCCGGGCCGCTGGCGCGCGCAGCCGTGCACGCGGCGGAAGCCGCCGAGCTGGCGGATGCGCTGGCGGCGCAGGATCTGGAGCAGTGTGCCGACGGCAGCGGCCTGGATCTGGACGCGCTGCGTGCGCTGCCGGAACCGCGTCGGCGCAATCTGCTGCGGCTGTGGCTGCGTCGCCAGCAGCTGCGGCCGCCGGACGCTTCCCGGCTGCAGGCCGGCCTGCAGGCGCTGCTCGAGGCCGGCCCGGACCGGGCGCCGGAGCTGGCATGGAACGGCATGCGGCTGCGCCGCTATCGCAACCGGCTGCTGCTCGATGCCGCAACGCCCGCGCTGGCGCCGCAGGTCTGGGACCTGCAGCGGCCGCTGCCATTGCCGGACGCCGAGCTGCGCGTCGAGCCGGTGCTCGGTGCCGGCCTGCGCCAGGCGCTGCGCAGCGCGCATGTGGAGGTGCGGTTCCGGACCGGTGGCGAGCGCTGCCGGCCGGCCGGCAGCCGCCATCGCCGCAGTCTCAAGAAGCTCCTGCAGGAGCACGGCGTGCCGCCCTGGGAGCGGCAGCGCCTGCCGCTGATCTACATCGACGGCGAGCTGGCTGCAGTCGCCGACCTGTGGGTCTGCGAAGGTTTCCAGGCCGCGCCCGGCGAGCCGGGCCTGCGGCTGGTCCGCGTTGTGAATCAGGGGCCATTCTGTTAACGTGTGGCCCCGTCCCGAGGGCCGATCGGCCGGCTCTCCGCTCCCCCTATTCTTTCCGGACAGCGCGCGCAGCCCTATTTTATGACGCGATATATCTTCGTTACCGGCGGGGTCGTTTCGTCCCTCGGCAAAGGCATTACGGCAGCTTCCCTGGGCAGCATCCTGCAGGCCCGCGGGCTCAAGGTCAGCATGGTGAAGCTGGATCCGTACATCAACGTCGATCCCGGCACCATGAGCCCATTTCAGCACGGCGAGGTGTTCGTCACCGAGGACGGCGCCGAAACCGATCTGGACCTCGGCCACTACGAGCGCTTCGTGCGTACCCGTGTCGGCCGCGAGAACAACTACACCACCGGCCGGATCTACGAGAAGGTGATCCGCAAGGAACGGCGCGGCGAGTATCTCGGCGGTACCGTGCAGGTCATCCCGCACATTACCGACGAGATGAAGCGCTGCATCAAGCAGGGCGCCGGCGATGTCGACGTCGCCATCATCGAGATCGGCGGCACGGTCGGCGATATCGAGGCCATGCCGTTCCTGGAGGCCATCCGGCAGATGGGCGCCGAGCTGCGCGGGCGCTGCCTGTTCGTGCACCTGACCCTGGTGCCGTTCATCGGCGCCGCCGGCGAGCTGAAGACCAAGCCGACCCAGCATTCGGTCAAGGAGCTGCGCTCGATCGGCATCCAGCCGGACATCCTGCTCTGCCGCGCCACCAAGCCGGTGCCGGAGGACGAGCGGCGCAAGATCGCGCTGTTCACCAACGTCGAGCCGCGCGCCGTGATCTCGGTGCCGGACGTCGACAACATCTACAAGGTGCCGCTGGTACTGAACGCCCAGGGGCTGGACGACATCGTCGCCGAGAAACTGGGACTGGAGCTGCCGCCGGCCGACCTGTCCGACTGGAAGGCGGTGGTAGATGCCATGGAATATCCGCAGGGCGAGGTCACCATCGCCATGGTCGGCAAGTACGTCGATCTTGCCGATGCCTACATGTCGCTCAACGAATCGCTGCGCCATGCCAGCATCCAGACCCGGCGGCGGGTCAACATCCGCTACATCGATTCCGAGGAGCTGGAGCGGACCGGCCTGGAGCCGCTGCGCGACGTCGACGCCATCCTGGTGCCGGGCGGCTTCGGCGAGCGCGGCGTTGAAGGGAAGATCCTCGCCGCCCGCTACGCCCGCGAGAACAAGATCCCGTATCTGGGGATCTGCCTGGGCATGCAGGTGGCGGTGATCGAGTACGCGCGCAATGTCGCCGGCATGGCGGACGCGCACAGCACCGAATTCAAGCCGGACACCGCGCAGCCGGTGACCGCGCTGATCACCGAGTGGATGACGGCCGAAGGCCAGCGCGAGGTACGCGGCCCGGACGCCGACCTCGGCGGCACCATGCGGCTGGGCGCGCAGAGCTCCGATGTCAAGCCCGGCACGCTGGCCTTCCAGATCTACGGCCCGGTGGTCACCGAGCGCCACCGCCACCGCTACGAGGCCAACGTGAACTACCTCGATCGCCTGCAGCAGGCGGGCCTGGTGATCAGCGCGCTGACGCAGAGCGAGAAGCTCACCGAGATCATCGAGCTGCCGCGAGAGCAGCACCC
>JAJUFY010000422.1 GCA_029263635.1 Ectothiorhodospiraceae bacterium
CTGTAGCTGCTGGATCATGGCCTGGATCTGGGAGGTGGCGTCGTGGGTCCGCTTGGACAGCGCGCGTACCTCGCCGGCCACCACGGCGAAGCCGCGGCCGGTCTCGCCGGCGCGGGCGGCCTCGATGGCGGCGTTCAGCGACAGCAGGTTGGTCTGCTCGGCGATGCCGCGGATAAGATCCAGGATGTTATCGATCTGCTGGCTGTCGGCCGCCAGCTTGCGAATCACCGCCGCCGCGGACTGCACGTCGGCGGCCAGCGACTCGATGCCGGTCACCGTGCGGCGGATCACGTCGCCGCCGTGGCTCGCCGCTTCGCTGCCGGCCCTGGCGGCCTCGGCAGCGTGCAGGGCGTTGCGGGCGACCTCCTGGGCGGTGGCGGCCATCTCGTTCATCGCCGTGGCGAGCTGCTGGATCTCCGAGCGCTGCCGGTCGACTTCCTGGCTGGTCTGCTCACTGACCCGCGAGACCCGTTCCGCCGCCTGCGACAACTGCCCGGCCGAGCCGACCATCCGGCGAATCAGCTCATGCAGCTTGCCCATCATGTCGTTGAAGGCGGTCGACGCCTGGCCGATCTCGTCGCCGCCGCGCACCGGCAGCCGCCGGGTCAGGTCGCCGCCGCCGCTGGCGATGTCCCGCAGGCTGGACGTCATCGCCCGCAGGGGAAGCGTGACGAAGCGCCGGATGAACCAATACACCACCCCGAGCAGCGGCAGGCTCAGCAGCACGGCAGCGCTGAACACCGCCAGGCCGAAACGCTGTACAGAGGCGTTGACCGCCTCCAGCGAAACGCGCATCGAGACCGCGCCCAGCACTTCGCCTTCGGAGGCCGCGGCGTGGCAGGCCACGCAGCTCTTGCCCAGGTAGTCGCGCTGGTTGCGGGCGGGGAATACGGCGCGCAGGTGCTGCCCGCCCGGTTCCACCTGCACGAAGGGCTCGCCGCTCGCCAGCACCTGACGCTCCACGGCATCGATCGCCGCCGAATCGGTGGAACCGGGGCCGAACTGGCGGCTGACACCGTCGCCGCGCAGCACGCGCAGATCGCGCACGTCGTTCAGTTCCTTGATCTGGTCGAGGAAGGCATCGCGCTGCCCCATGGTGCCGGTGATCATGAGCGTGGTGAGGCCGGCCAGGGTCATCTCGTTCATCGTCCCGCTGAAGCTGACGGCCTGCTCCACGGCAAGGCGGCGCTGCTCGTACACGGCCCAGCCGATCATCGAGGTCCAGACCAGGACCAGCATGGCCCAGATGCAGAGCAGCAGCCGGACCCAGATATTCAAGTCATAGAAGCGCTTCAGCAGACTCATGGCATGCTCGTCCCAACAGCCGACCGGTCAAACGCCGTGCATTGAACACCCGTTACTTATTTACGGCAGAAACGCTGTCAACTTTAGTGAAGGCCGTGCCAGTCCCGCCCGCGCCATTGCGAGCGTGAGCGCAGCAATCTCGAGACGGCAGTGCCGTAATGGTTGGTACCGCGCATCACGAGATTGCTCGCCAAAGCTCGCTGCTTCGTCGGCCTGCGCCTCCTCGCAATGACGGGAGAGGAGGCGGCGCCTGGCAGGCGCGTTATCGGTGGCCGCCCGCTCCTGGCTGCGGCAAGATCGGCCTGGGCCTGAAACGCTGTCGACACGGACTCCTATGAACGCACACCATCACCACGGCCACGACCATCACCATCATCACCACCATAAGCGTTCCAGCGGCCGCTCGCTTGCCATCGGCGTCGTCGCCACCGCCGGCTACGGCAGCATCGAGCTGGCGGGCGGCTGGCTGTCGGGCTCGCTGGCGCTGGTCAGCGATGCCGGCCACATGTTCACCGACGCCGCGGCGCTGGCGCTGGGCTGGCTGGC
>JAJUFY010000451.1 GCA_029263635.1 Ectothiorhodospiraceae bacterium
AGCGCCTCGGCCATCATCGTGCTGTCGCCGTTGCTGCAGCCGATCGCGGCCCAGGTCGGGGTGGACGCCACTCATTTCGGTGTCATCACGCTAATCAACTTCTCGGTCGGCATGCTGACCCCGCCGGTCGGGCTGAACCTGTTCGTGGCGATGGCGATCGCCAAGATGTCGCTGCATGAGCTGTTCAAGGCCTGCCTGCCGTTCATCGGGCTGATGGTCTTGGCGCTGCTCATCATCAGCTATGTGCCCTGGGTCAGCATGTTCCTGCCGAACCTGATTTTCGACTAGGCGGGGGTTGGTCTCAGCGGCTGAAAGAGAGGGCCGAGATAACCGTGAAAACGCAGCAGCAAGCCAAGGCGTTCGCGGATGGCCTCGACGGCGGCGTGTTCTGGCGCTACGTCGAGGAGCAGGCCCGCATCGGCGCGCTGACGCCGCGCGGCATCCGGCGCCTGGCGCTGGATGCGCACGACAACGAAGCACGGCTGTGGCTGGCGGCGCGAGGCAGGGAGCTCGGTTGCGAGGTGGTCTATGACGACCTCGCGAACGTGTTCCTGCGGCGGGTGGGCAGCGATCCGTCGCTGCCGCCGCTGCTGATCGGCAGCCACATGGACAGCCAGCCCTGCGCCGGCGCCTACGACGGCGCGCTCGGCGTCATGGCCGGCCTGGCCATCCTGCAGGGACTGCAGGCGGCGGGCATGGAGCACCGCCGCACCGTCGAGGTGGTCGCCTGGACCAACGAGGAGGGTGCCCGGTTCGCGCCGGGCACCTCCGGCTCGTCCTGGTACGCCGGCGAGCGGGCCTATCAGGACATCGTGCCGGCGCGCGACGATGCCGGCATGAGCTTCGGCGAGGCGCTGGCACAGACCCTGGCGCTGCTGAAGCAGGACGGCCTTGCCTACCGGCCGGCGCCGGTGCGACCGCACGCCTATCTGGAACTGCACATCGAGCAGGGTCCGATCCTCGAGCGGCAGGGTGTCCCGGTCGGCATCGTTGACGGTATTCAGGGCGTGTACTGGTACGAGGTGACGGTGCGCGGCAAGGCCAACCACGCCGGCACCACCCCCCGCAGCGCCCGTGCCGACGCGCTTGACGGGGCCCACGCGTTGATCGGCGCCATGAAGGAGCTCGTCTATGCGCACGACGAGCAGGTGCGCTTCACGATCGGCAAGTTTTCGCTGACGCCCGGCTCGGTCAACACTATTCCGTCCGAGGCGCGCTTCACCATCGACCTGCGTCACCCAGACCAAGCCGTGCTGCAGGCGATAGATAGCGGCTTCGAGGCCCTGGCAGCGGAGCCGTGGTCGAACTGCCGGGTGGAACTGGTGCGGACCTCGGCGGTGGCGCCGGTGCGCTTCACGCCGGAACTGGTCGACTGCCTGAGCCGCAGCGCTCGCGCCTACTGTGAGGCGGCGCCGGTCATGGTCTCAGGCGCTTTCCACGACGCCATCCATCTGATCCGCTACTGCCCGACCGCCATGCTGTTCACCACCTGCCGGGGCGGGCTCAGCCATCACCCCGATGAGGCCGTCGACCGTGCCGATGCCGAAGTCGCCCTGCGCGCCTTCGCCATGGCGGCGTACCAACTGATTTCTGAGTGATCCTGCGGTCTGCGATGACGGGGAAAGAGCATCTACCCGTCATTGCGAGGAGGCGA
>JAJUFY010000187.1 GCA_029263635.1 Ectothiorhodospiraceae bacterium
ACTGGCCTGTCCTGAGTAGCCCGCGTGCCGACGGCCGGCCGGGCTGAGGAGAGATTTGATGCGCATTACCCGCTATACCGATTACTCTATCCGCGTGCTGATCTACCTCGGCCTCAAGGGCGAGACGCTCGCCACCATCCAGGAGATCGCCGACCGCTACGGCATCTCCAAGAACCACCTGATGAAGGTGGTGCACGATCTGCAATTGCGCGGCTACATCGACACCATCCGCGGCAAGAACGGCGGCATCCGGCTGCGCCTGCAGCCGGAGCGGATCAACATCGGCCGACTGATCCGCGATACCGAGCAGGACATGACGCTGGTGGAGTGCTTCGGCCCCGGCAACAACTGCATCATCACGCCGTTCTGCGACCTCAAGCACGTCCTCAACGAAGCCCTGGAAGCCTTCTTCAAGGTGCTCGACGGCTACACCCTGGCCGACCTGCTCAAGCCGGAACGCCGGCCGGGGCTGGAGCGGATGCTGGGCGTGGGCGAGATCCCGGTGGTGGTGGAGTAGCCCGCCGGTCGTTCTCTTTGCAACACGTTGCACAACACGACAGCGCTGCTATATAAGTGCAACAAGTTGCATAAAGCGAGATCACGGCGATGACTGCTTATCCTCACCTGCTGAAACCGCTGGACCTGGGCTTCACCACGCTGCCGAACCGGGTGCTGATGGGCTCCATGCACGTCGGCCTGGAAGAGGCCGAGAACGGCTTCGAGCGCCTGGCGGCGTTCTATGCCGAGCGCGCCCGGGGTGGGGTCGCGCTGATGGTGACCGGCGGCATCGCGCCTAACGAGCGCGGCCGGCCGGCCATCGGCGGGGCGATGATGACGACCGAGGCGGAGGCGGAACGGCACCGGCAGATCACCGAGGCAGTGCACGCCGAGGGCGGCAAGATCGCCATGCAGATCCTGCATTTCGGCCGCTACGCCTACCATCCGGAACTGGTGGCGCCCAGCGCCATCAAGGCACCGATCAACCCCTTCGTGCCGCATGCGCTGACCACCGAGGAGGTGGAGCAGACGATCGAGGACTTCGTCCGCTGTGCCGCGCTGGCGCAATACGCCGGCTACGACGGCGTCGAGATCATGGGCTCGGAGGGCTATCTCATCAACGAGTTCATCGTTCAGCGCACCAACCAGCGCGACGACGAGTGGGGCGGCTCGTACGAGAATCGCATGCGCTTCCCGGTGGAGATCGTGCGGCGTACCCGGGAACGGGTAGGCGAGAACTTCATCATCATCTACCGGCTGTCGATGCTGGACCTGGTGGAAGGGGGCTCGACGCTGGACGAGGTGATCCGGCTCGCCAAGGCCATCGAGGCGGCCGGCGCCACCATCATCAACACCGGCATCGGCTGGCACGAGGCCCGCATCCCGACCATCGCCACCAAGGTGCCGCGGGCGGCCTGGGCCTGGGTGACCAAGCGCCTGATGGGGCAGGTGTCGGTGCCGCTGGTGACCAGCAACCGCATCAATACCCCCGAGGTGGCCGAGCAGCTGCTTTCCGAGGGCTATTGCGACATGGTGTCCATGGCCCGGCCGTTCCTGGCCGACCCGTTCTTCGTGCGCAAGGCGGCCGAAGGGCGGGCGGACGAGATCAACACCTGCATCGCCTGCAACCAGGCCTGCCTGGACCACACCTTCAGCGGCCGGATTACGTCCTGCCTGGTCAATCCGCGCGCCTGCCACGAGACCGAGCTGGTCCTGCAGCCGGTGGCGCAGCCGAAGCGCATTGCTGTGGTCGGGGCCGGCCCGGCCGGCCTGAGTTTTGCGGTGACGGCGGCCGAGCGGGGCCACAAGGTGACGCTCTACGAGGCCGACCCGGAGATCGGCGGCCAGTTCAACATGGCCAAGCAGGTGCCGGGCAAGGAGGAGTTCCACGAGACCCTGCGCTATTTCCGCCGGCAGATCGAGCGGCAGGGCGTGGAACTGGTGCTCAACAAGCGCGTCAGTGCCGAAGAGCTGGTGGCAGGCGGTTTCGACGAGATCGTGCTGGCCACTGGCGTGACTCCGCGCACACCGGACATCGACGGCGTTACCCATCCCAAGACCCTGGGCTACACGGATGTGCTGCGCGAACGGCGGCCGGTCGGCGAGAAAGTGGCGCTGATCGGTGCCGGCGGGATCGGCTTCGACGTTGCCGAATACCTGACCCAGAGCGGCGAGAGCGCCAGCCTTAACCCGGACAAGTTCTATGCCGAGTGGGGTGTCGATCCCGACTACCGTACCGCCGGCGGCCTGCGGCCGCCGCAGCCGGAGCCGCCGGCGAGGGAGGTGCACCTGCTGCAGCGAAAGACCAGCAAGGTGGGCGAGGGCCTCGGCAAGACCACCGGCTGGATCCATCGTGCCTCGCTCAAGGCGCGGCGCGTGGCGATGGTGCCGGGTGTGAGCTACCGCCGCATCGACGACGCCGGCCTGCACCTGAAACTCGGCGAGCAGGACACGCTGCTGCCGGTCGATACGGTGGTGGTTTGCGCCGGGCAGGAGCCGCAGCGCGAACTGGCCGAGGCGCTCCAGGCCGCAGGCTGCTCGGTGCACCTGATCGGCGGCGCCGACGTGGCCGCCGAGCTGGATGCCAAGCGCGCCATCGATCAGGGCGTGCGGCTGGCGGCGGCGATCTGAGCGGAGCGACCAGGAGCGCTGCGCCGGGGCAACGGACCGGTTCGACCGGGAACGAGGAACAACGCCTGCCCTCGATGCAGGTGCATACGCCGAGGAGGAGAACGATGGGGACCCTGCAGCAGAATGTGGCCGCCTCGCTGGCGGTCTGGCACCGGATGGTCGCCGCCAACGATCTCAGCGACCTGCATAGCATCCTGCATCCGCAGGCCGTGTTCCGCTCGCCGATGGCGCACTCGCCCTACGAATCGGCGCAGGCGGTCGCGCTGATCCTGACCACGGTGGTCCAGGTATTCCAGGATTTCCGCTATCACCGGGAGCTTTACAGCGAGGACGGGCTGAACGTGGTGCTGGAATTCAGCGCCCGGGTCGGCGACAGGCAGCTCAAGGGCATCGACCTGATCCGCTTTGACGAAGAGGGGCGGATCGTCGAGTTCGAAGTCATGATCCGGCCGCTCAGCGGCCTGCAGGCGCTGGGGGCCGAGATGGGCAAGCGGCTGGCGCAGCACCTGCCGGCATACAAGGCCAGCGACAAGGGAAACTGACGGCTCGCGATGTCGCTACCGCATGCCCTGCTGACCGCGCTGCTGGAGCGGCCGGCGGCCGGCCTGGAGCTGGCGCGCCGCTTCGACCGCTCCATCGGCTTTTTCTGGCATGCCACCCATCAGCAGATCTACCGCGAGCTCGGCCGGCTGGAGCGGGCCGGCTGGATAGCGGCGCAGCCAGCCGCCGGCGGACGCGGACGCAAGAAGACCTACCGGGTGCTGCCGGCCGGGGAAGAGGAGCTCAGGCGCTGGACCGCCGAGCGCCAGGATCCGCGGCCGCTGCGCGATGAGCTGATGCTGCGGCTGCGGGCCGAAGCCCTGGTCGGCCCGACTACCCTCAAGGACGACATCAGGCGCCGGCTGGAGCTGCACCGGGAGAAGCTCGCGGTCTACCGCCAGCTCGAAGAGCGCGATTTCCCGCCGGAGAAGCGCCGCTCGCGCGAGGCCCGTCTGCG
Source organism: Ectothiorhodospiraceae bacterium (assembly GCA_029263635.1). Classification (GTDB taxonomy): domain Bacteria; phylum Pseudomonadota; class Gammaproteobacteria; order Nitrococcales; family AK92; genus JAAYIK01. The sequence goes on from JAJUFY010000187.1 coordinate 3,626, forward strand.
CCATCTGGTGCTGCAGGCCGGCATCATGCACGAAACCTACTGGGTGGAGTGGTCCGAGCAGGCGCTGGCGCTGCTCAGCGAACTGGAAGAGGCAGAGCAGTAGCGGCCACGGCTTGCCCCGGCCGGGGTCCAGGCCTGGCGGCAGCTCAGCCCTTCCCTCTGCCCAGCCAGTGCACCCGGTACAGGTCCAGCCGCCGGTCCTGGAAGTTTCGTACCGAGCCTTCGTAGCGAATCTCCCGCAGCAGGCCCATGTCGAGGTCGACCACCAGGGTCATTTCGGTGTTCGGGGTCGATTCCGCCATCACGGCGTCGTGCGGGAAGGCGAAGTCGGACGGCGAGAACACCGCCGACTGCGAGTACTGGATGTCGATGTTCTCCACCTTCGGCAGGTTCCCGACACTGCCGGTGATGACGACGTAGCACTCGTTTTCGATGGCGCGGGCCTGGCTGCAGAGGCGCACCCGCAGGTAGCTCTGCTTGGTGTCGACCCAGTAGGGCACGAACAGGATCTGCAGGCCGCGCTCGGCCAGCAGTCGCGCCAGCTCCGGAAACTCGACGTCGTAGCAGACCAGGATGCCGATCTTGCCGACATCGGTGTCGAACACCCTGAGATCGCGGCCGCCCTCGACGCCCCAGTAGAAGCGCTCGTCGGGGGTGATGTGCAGCTTGTACTGGCTGTCGTAGGTGCCGTCGCGGCGCAGCAGGTAGGAGACGTTGTGCAGCGTCTGCTCATGGTACTCGGGCATGCTGCCGGCGATGATGTTGATGTTGTAGCTCACCGCCAGGCGCAGCATGCGCTCGCGGATCTCCTCGGTGAATTCGGCCAGATGGCGGATCGCCTCTGCCGGGTTGTCCTGGTTGAACTGCGACAGCAGCGGGGTGTTGAAGAACTCGGGGAACAGCGCGAAGTCGGCCTTGTAGCCGGCCAGCGCGTCGACGAAGAACTCCACCTGGCCGATCAGGTCGTCGACGGTGGCCATGGTCCGCATCTGCCACTGCACCGCGCCCACCCGCACCACCGTCTTGCGGCCGCCCACCAGCGGCTCGTGTTCCTGGTAATGGATGTTGCTCCACTGCACCAGGGTGGCGTAGCCGTGCGAGGCGTCGTCCTCCGGGATGTAGTTGCGGATGATGCGGCGGACGTGAAAATCGTTGGCGAGCTGGAAGGACAGGATCGGGTCGTACAGCTCGCGGCGGCTGACCAGCTCGATGTACTCCTGCGGCGACATCTTGTCGGCATGCTCGCGATAGCCCGGAATGCGGCCGCCGGCGACGATGGAGCGC
>JAJUFY010000155.1 GCA_029263635.1 Ectothiorhodospiraceae bacterium
CAGCGCCCAGATGATCTTCAGCGGCAGGCCGCCGTAATCTCCGAAGTGCAGTGGTTGCGAGACCAACAGCGCAGTGACGTACCAGGGCAGTTGCCGCCGATCCACCACCTCAGCGGTACGGGCGTCGATCAGCACCGGCTTGAGCAGCATCGATGTCAGCGGCGTCGTACCCTGCATGAACGCCACGAAATGATGCGGGCTGGCAAAGCCGTTGCCGGGGAAGGCCATGAAACTCAGCGTCATGCCCGGCTCGGCGGCATACGCCGCATCCACCACCGCCTGCACCGACCCATACCGTTCAAGTGGTGGCTGATCGCGGAAGGGCGCCGTCATCGCCTGCAGCTCGGTAGCCTGCCATTGATTGAATATCGGCACCGCCAGGGTATTGATGACCCCGGTCGCGCCGACCACCAGGAACCAGGTCAGAGTGACGATGCCCAGCAGGTTGTGCAGGTCCAGCCACTTCAGGCGCGGCGAGCGATCGCGCCGCACGGTGCCGAACCGCAGCTTGCGCATGAACGGCGCGTACAGGACGGTCCCTGAAACCAGCGACAGCACCAGCAACAGGCCCATGAAACCGAGGACCAGCATGCCTGGCAGGCCTGCGAACAGATCGACGTGCAGGCGCAGGATGATGTTCATTACGCCTTCGCCGATCGGGTAGTCGCTGAGAAACTCGCCGGTGCGGGCGTCGTAGGTATAGAACTCCGACGGCTGGGCCGCGGCCACCGTTTCACCGAGCCGCACGTACCACAGATGCGGATCGTCCGGGTCGCCCACCAGGAACTGCACCTCGTCGCCGGGAGCGCGGGCGGCGGCATCGGCGATGATGGCGTCCAGATCGGCGCGCGCGGTCACGTCCGGCAGCTCCGGCGCGTCGACGCTGTAGCCCAGGGCGTGGTCGATCTCGTGACCGAAGATCAGCGGCAGCCCGGTGATGCACAGCAACAGCATGAAGAGCGTACAGATCAGGCTGGTCCACTTGTGAATCCAGAACCACGTTTTTATCGATGCCGCACTAGCCATGCCGGGAAATCCTGCGCCTTCCTGTGCCGCCTGCCGCCTCGCAGCGGCGGCAGGCCCAGCCTGATTGCGAGTGAGAATGATTCTTCTTATTATGCAGAAAAAATAATCCACAAGCACCAACCAGAAGCGGCCACCCGATGCATCCTTCGGAAAGTGCACGCGCTTTGTCCCGTTTCGAGCGGGTGCTGAAATACATCCACGACCATCTCCATGAGCCGCTGTCGGTGCCGGTACTGGCCGAATGCGGCGGCTGGTCGCGCTGGCAGCTGCAGCGGATATTCGCCGACTGCACGGGGCTTTCGGTGGCGCAGTACGTCCGCGAACTGCGCCTGAGCCAGGCGGCCGAAGCCCTGCTGATGACGCGCCGCCGTCAGCTCGATATCGCCCTGACCTACGGCTTCCAGTCGGAAACCAGCTACAGCCGCAGCTTCACGCCGCGGGGCGGCTGCTCGCCCGGCGTCTACCGGCAGCGCGGCCGGCGCAGCGGGCTGCGCACGCCGCTGCCGGTAGACATCGGCGCGCTGCCTCCGGCAGAACTGTTGCCCAGGTTCCCGCAGATCCGGATCGAGTGGCGCCCGGCTTTTGAGGTCGTCGGCCTGCCGGCCGAGATCGGCGGGCTGTTTTCAACCAGTCCCGACTTCTCCGCCACCGTCCCGCGGCTGTGGCGGTCGCTGCACGATGGCATGGGCGGCCTGCACGGCCTGCCTCTGATCGGCGTGCTCGATACCCGAAAGTCGGCAGAAGCCGAGGGAACCCTGATCTACTGGGCCGGCATCGAACGCCACCTGGCGGCCAATGCCGAACACCTGGAGCGGCTGCGGGTGCCGGCCCAGGAATATGCGGTGATCTCGTTCTGCGGCCCGCTACCGGCGCTGGCTGAGGCAGTGCTGTGGGTCATCGAGCACTGGCTGCCGCGCTCGGCCTACCGGGGACACTATGGCTACGACCTGGAGCTCTATCCCCCCGGCTTCGATCCGGCCAGCCGGCGCTGTCGCATGGAATACTGGATCCCGGTCGAGCCGACGCTGACAGCACGCTAGCCGGTTGATCATGCACCAAAATGTTAAGTCGGGCGCAGGCACCCCATCTATGATGGGAACGATTCTCATTCCACTGTTCAATCAGGTGTAGCCCATGCCCACACGCACAGGTTTCCGTCCTGCTTTGCTGGCGCTTGCCGCCGCTGCCGCCCTGCCGCCGGCAACGCATGCCCAAGACGATCCTCTCGAGCTGAAGGCCCTGGAGGTTTACGGCGACACCTACCGCCACACGGCGACCAAGACCGCGCTGGCGCCGGCAGAAACGCCGCAGAGCATTACCGTGCTGGATCCGGTCGCGCTTGAGCTGCGCGGTGTCGACTCGGTTGCCGGCGCGCTGCGGTACGTACCGGGAGTGACGACGGAGCTGCGCGGCGGCACCGCCACCCGCATGGATATGTTCAACATCCGCGGCTTCGACAATTTCCAGAACTACTACGACGGCCTGCAGCTGCTCTATAACGACTGGAACCTGCAGCCGCAGATCGATCTCAAGGCGGTGGAACAGGTCGAGGTATTTCGTGGGCCGACCTCGACCCTGTACGGCGCCATGCCGCCGGGCGGCATGGTCAACCTGATCGGCAAGCAGCCGCGCACGGAGCGCTTCAACCAGATCGAGGTCGCCACCGGCAGCCATGACCTGCGCGAAGCGAGCCTCGAGAGCACCGGCCGAATCGGCGAATCGGACTTCTCCTACAGCCTGGTCGGTCTGGTGCGGGAGAAGGACGGCCAGGCCAGGACCTCGCGCGAGGAACGCCGCATGATCGCGCCATCCATCAACTGGCAGGTCAGCGACGACACATTGGTGAACTTCAACCTCTACTATCAGGACGACCCGGAACTCGGCATCTACAACACCCTGCCGGCTGCCGGCCTGTTCCGTCCGAACCCCAACGGCCGGCTGCCGGTCGACGCCTTCGCCGGCGATAGAAACTGGGACCACTACGAGCGGGAAGTCACCCTCGTCGGCTACAAGATCAACCATCGTTTCAACAACGACTGGACCTTCCTGCAAAACTTCCGCTACACCGACGCCACGGCGTATCAGGAAAACACTTACGGCCTGGGGCTGGCGGGAGACTTCCGTACCCTCGCCCGCCGCGCCTATCTGACCGACGAGTCGACCGAAGGCGTGACCGTCGACAACCAGCTCACCGGCCTGGTGCGAACCGGCGGACTGGAGCATCACCTGCTGGTCGGCATCGACTACCTGTACATGCGTTCCGACATCCGCTACGAGGACGCCGCCGCGCCCTCGATCGACCTGTTCGCGCCCGACCACGACCAGATCGATCCGGGGACGCTGGATTTTGCGGCCTCAGGCTTGTCGAGCGATTTCAAACTCACCAAGAAGCAGCTCGGCTTCTACCTGCAGGACCAGATCCGCCTGCAGGACCTTGTGCTGATCGCCGGCCTGCGCTACGACGACTACGAGATGACGGAGAGAGGCCTGCAGTATGGTGGCAACGTCTCCCGCAAGCTCAAACAGCACAAGCTCACCTCCCGCATCGGCACGCTCTACCGGTTCGCCAGCGGCATCTCGCCGTTCATAAGCTACGCCGAAAGCTACGAGCCGCTCTCCGGCTCCGACCGTTTCGGCAACGCCTTCAAGCCGTCGACGGGTAAACAGTGGGAAGCCGGGGTCAAATACGATGCCTCCGGCAACCGCGCCTCGCTGGCACTCGCGGTGTTCCGGATCGACAAGGAGAACGTGCCCACCCGCGACCCCTCCGGCAGTCCCTACGACCAGATCCAGGCCGGCGAAGTCCGCTCGCAGGGCATCGAGCTGGAGGCGACCATGCGGCCTGTCGACAACCTGCTGCTGGCACTGACCTATACCTATCAGGACGTCGAGGTGACCAAGGACAACAGCAGCCTGGCAGGCAAGACCCTGGTCTGGGTGCCTGATCACATCGCTTCGCTGTGGGCCGACTACGTCTTCGCCGACGGCCCGCTGGCCGGGGCCGGGCTCGGCGCCGGCGTCCGCTATATCGGCAAGGCCGCACTGGATGCCGCCAACAGCGGCACGGTACCGAGCGCGACGCTGGTGGATCTGGCGATCAGCTATGACCTGGGCGAGCTGTCAACGCAGCTGCAGGGCGCCAGCCTGAGCCTGAAGGCCAACAACCTCCTCGACGAGCGCTACTACAGCTGCTACGACGCCGACAACTGCTGGTTCGGCGCCGAACGCAGCATCGAAGCCAGCATCGCCTACAGCTTCTAGGGTTGACTTCCGGGGCGGTCGCAGATACTGCGTACAAACAACACCCTCCAGGACGAGCCCTGGCCCCGCAGGCGGCCGGGTCGGGCGCCGCGCCGATCCCTTGCCGACGCCCTATCTGTCGCCAGAAGCAGACGCCCTTTAGTGTTGAATTTCGCCTGCTGGGACTCGACGTAGGCGGGGCGAGCCGCAGGGCGGCCGCATTTTGTTGATGGCACGTCAAGGAGGACGTAATGAAACATCAGACAGTACTGGCATGTTTGCTTTCGCTTGCTGCCATTCCCGCTTTCGCAGCCGGATCAGGGCAATCGTCGAGCATGCAGTCGAGTGACACCGGATCGTCCTCGAGCGCGCTCGGCGGCGGCAGCTCCGGCAGCAGCGGAATGTCCGGCGGCAGCATGTCGCAGCAATCGTTCAGCAGCCTCGACACCGACGGCGACGGCAACATCAGCCAGGAGGAAGCCTCGACGGCCGGCCTCGACATGGCCACCCTCGACAGCGATCAGGATGGTCAGGTTTCCCAGGAGGAATTCGATAGCGCCAGCGCTGTCGGCGGCGGCACCTCCGGCAGTTCGGGCATGTCCAGTGGCAGCAGCACCTCGGGCGGCGGTACCTCGGGCAGCAGCGGCACATCCGGCGGCACCAGCAGCTCCGGTAGCGGCGCCGGCAGTGCCGGCGGGGCCAGTGGCGGTTCCGGTAGCGGTTCCGGCGGCTAAGCCGCCCATCCTGCCCCTGTTCGCAGGCCGTTCCTGACGGCCTGCGCCTTACTCTCACGGCCCGCACCCGACGCCCCGAAAACGTGAACCCATCAGGCTCCAGCGAACCTTAGCGCTGCGTTTGGCGTACGCGGCTGCGGCTTTTCAAGCACGTCAAGGAGGACGTCAATGCAATATAGAAACATCCTGATCTGCGCCCTGTCGCTGACCGCGACCTCGGCACTGGCGGCAGGCACGCTGTCGTTCAGCGAGATCGATACGGACGGCGACGGCAGGATCAGCGCAGACGAGGCCTCGGCTGCCAAGCTGAGTTTCGCCGCCATGGACACGGATGCCGACGGAGAAATCTCCGTGGCCGAGTTCGATGCCGCAGGCCTGCCGGAAGAGACTTCCACGGCCAGCAGCGAGCTGTCCACCGGCGCTGCCGGCGCCGGGTCCTCAGCCAGCACCGGCACCACCTACGGCGGTTCCGGCAGCTCATCGACCCTGCCGGGCCATCAGAGCCAGGATCCATCCATCGGCGGCATCGGCGAAGGCGAGGCGGCCGGCGGCGGCGTCCGGGGCATGGACGA
>JAJUFY010000232.1 GCA_029263635.1 Ectothiorhodospiraceae bacterium
CCCCACCATGGACTACGGCATCACCGACCTGGGCACCTTCATCCTGGGCACGATCTTCATCGTGCTGCTGCCGGGCCCAAACTCGATGTACGTCATGACCGCTGCCTCCAGATCCGGCATCGCCGCCGGCTTTCGCGGCGCGCTCGGGATCTTCGTTGGCGACACCATCCTCATGGTGCTCGCGGCTGGCGGCGCCGCCACGCTGATCCAGACCACGCCGGCGCTGTTCCTCGCGCTGAAATACGCCGGCGCGCTGTATCTGGCCTACCTGGGCATCGGCCTCCTGCGCGCGGCGCTGCGCAGTTGGAAGGGCACCGAAGCGGCGCAAGCGGAGCATCGCTCCTGGACTGGCGCCAAGCCATTTCGGGTCGCCCTCGTGATCAGCCTGCTGAACCCGAAGGCGATCCTGTTCTTCGTCTCCTTCTTCGTACAGTTCGTCTCGCCGGGCTACCCGCGCCCGGAAGTGGCCTTCCTCATCCTGGGCGCCATCGTCCAGGTCTGCAGCCTGCTCTATCTCTCCGTCCTGATCTTCGGCGGCGCCTACCTGGCGAGCCTGTTCCGCCGCCAGCGCCGGCTGTCGGCGCTGGCGACCGGGACGGTAGGCGGGCTGTTCGTCGCCTTCGGCCTCAAGCTGGCCTGAAAACCGGCCTGCCGGGCAGTTCCACACACTTTTTGGATCTCTTTTTGCGCTTTTAAGCGGACCTTCTGCCATTTTCCTAGCCGTACGGAACAGATCGCGCACCGCCGGAGCCGGCTTTTATCTCGGCCGTCTGATAGACTGCCGCCATCATGGAAGTCTCGTCGATGAGCCGCCTGCGGCGCTCACCGGCGAGAGCAGGCGCGACGACCGAATTGTCCGCCTCGCCAAGCTGCAGGCCTGCGAGGCCTACAGGCAAACCACCTGCTAGCGGCAGCCCGCCGCCCATCCGGCCCGGCTCGAAAGCAAGCCGTCGGCCCGGCAGGTCACCCGATTTCAACCGCTTGCGGGCGTTGAACGCGCCCGGCGTTTGCGTGTGGGAAGAGCTGTGCGTGAGCGTTTTTGGGAGCGTTATTCCCTGGGAGAACTGAACAGCAAGGAGTGGGAAGCGCTGTGCGACGGCTGCGGGCAATGCTGCTTGCAGCGTTACGTGGACGGCAACATGGTCACCGTCTATGGCGTTGCCTGCGAGCTGCTGGACATCGACTCCGCCCGTTGCAAGGACTATCCGAACCGTCTGCGGAAAGTCCCCAGCTGCCATCGGCTGACACCGACTTCCGTGCCCAAGCACTACGGCTGGCTGCCGGAAACCTGCGCCTACCGCCGCCTCTACAAAGGCAAGCCGCTGCCCGCCTGGCACCCATTGCTGATCGGCGACCGCAGCAAGATGCGCAAGAAGGGCATTACGGTCAGCCACTACGCAATTCCCAGCGGCAGCGTGTCCAGGCGGCAGATGGAACGGCATGTCATCGCCCGCTGGCCGGTGAGCAGGCTGCAGAAACGCCGGGCAACCGGCGCTGTCACGCCCAAGACAAGAAGACCGTGAAGAGACAGCCAGGCGGCAGCCGCCGCCTGGATCCTGCGATCAGGTCGGCTTAACGCTTGCGGCCGACGCGCGAGACGCAGGCGCTGTAGCGGCCGACAGGTCACCCAAGAGCTTCTCCAGGAGCGCGCGCAATTCGCGAAGCGCCGGGGGCTCTATCGGAAAGTGGCCACCATGAGGCAGCGGCACATAGCGCTTGGGCGCCGCAATCCGCTGGAAGAAGCCGAGACTCATCGCAGGCGGCGTCCAGCGATCCTGGGCGGGATGCGCGAGTACCACCGGAGGCCCCTGGAATGCTTCCGGCTCCGCCGCCGGCGGCGACTGCAGATAGCTGCGCAGGAACCCGAGCGCAATCCGCGAGCCGCCGCCCCGGGCATCGGTGGTGCAGATTCGCGCCAGTACCGGATCGTTCGCGATCCTGGTCATGGGGACCAGCCACCGGATCGGCACCCGCAGGTTGTCGGTCAGCCGACTGGACAGGCCGAGTACTTGGCGCGCCAGTGCCACCGTCCACGCTCCCCAGCGTGACAACGCCGGCCAAGTCACCGGGTCGCGCGGATCGAGCAAACAGGTAACCACCAGCGTGGCAACGCCGCCAGCGCGGGCCGCAGCGGAATAGGCCAGCATGCCGCCTATGCTGGCTCCAGCGAGCACCAGCGGCCGGCTATCGGCGGCATTCTCGGCAGCCAGCAGATCCGCGACACAATCCACCCAGTCTGGATAACGCACTGCGCCCGGATTCGGTACGCGCGTCCGCCCGTAGCCGGGCAGATCCGGCGCCAGCACCTCATAGCCCAGCTCCGCCGCCAGTGCCGCGATCGGCCACAGGGCGGCAGAATGGCCGCCGGCACCGTGAAGGATCATCAGCCGCGCCTGTGCCGCGGAATTGCGCAGACGGGCGATGTGCAGCGTCGTATCCCGCCACGGCCACCACGTCGTCTCCGGTTCGGCGGCGGCCAGCCGCTGGCGAAAGGGTTCCGGGAGACAGGCAACGTAGTCCTGGTGCGTGTAGTCGCGAGGCATGACGGTCCTCCAAAGCATCTGGCGGCGGACGCTCGGCAATTGCGCCCGGCACGATCGTGAGTAATGCTCACATTCGGTGCCAGCTTCCGCTACTCGCGTTCCAGCCAATGACCAGACTCCGCAGAAAGCCGCGCCAGCAGCGCTCTATCGCGTCCTGGCACGCCGTTCTCGATGCCGCAGCTCAGCTTTTCGGCGAACTCGGCTATGCCCGGACCACCACCAACAAGGTGGCGGAGCGCGCTGGTGTCTCCATCGGTACCCTGTACCAGTACTTTCCGAACAAGGACGCGCTCCTGCTCGCGCTGGCCGAGCGGCACATGGCCGAGGCCGGTGCCGAGCTGGAACGCGCCTTTGCACTGCTGTCGCAGCAGCAGCCGGATCTCGAGCAAACGCTGGAGGTACTCATTGATGCCGTGGTGGCACTGCACCGGCACGACCCAGCCATGCATCGCCTGCTGGTCGACCTGGCGCCGCGCACACCGGAAGCCGTGGCGCGGCTGAGACGCCTGGAGCAGGCCGCGGCCGAGGCTGTCGAGGCACAATTGCGTCGGCTCGGCGTGGGCGGCCGCTCGCCGAGATCGCGGGCGATGCTGATCGTGCAGGGCATAGAGGCGCAGGTTCACGGCGCCGTTCTGGACCCTCCGGAAGGCGTATCGACGGAAGAACTGGTGGCCGAGATCAAGCTGCTCTGGCTGGGCGCTCTGCGTGCCGAAACGGCTGCCGGCAGCGCCGGCCGGCGCGCGGCGCCACCGCCCACATCGCAATGAAAGGGGAGAAATTCGCCATGAATCGTATCGTCTTCATCACCGGCGCCACCTCCGGCTTCGGGCGTGCTGCCGCGCGCCGCTTCGCCGCCGGCGGCTGGTCTCTGATACTCACCGGCCGCCGCGTCGAGCGCCTGCAGGCCCTGCAGGAAGAACTGTCGCCGCAGGTGCCGGTGCACGTCGCCGCGCTCGACGTGCGCGACGCCAACGCGGTCAGGCAGGTGGTCGCGGAGCTTCCGGACGGCTTCCGCCAGGTGCGCGCCCTGATCAACAACGCGGGCCTCGCGCTGGCGCCGCAGCCGGCGCAGCGGGTGGAGCTGGACGACTGGCACACCATGATCGACACCAACGTCACCGGCCTGGTAAACGTCACCCATGCCCTGCTGCCGATCCTGATCGAAACCGGCGCCGGCGCCAGCATCGTCAACATCGGCTCCGTTGCCGGCAAGTGGCCGTATCCGGGCGGCCACGTCTACGGCGCCACCAAGGCCTTCGTCGAGCAGTTCAGCTACAACCTGCGCTGCGACCTGCTCGGCACCGGCGTGCGCGTCACCGACATCGCGCCGGGGCTGGCGGAAACCGAGTTCACCCTGGTGCGCACCAAGGGCGATCAGGCCGCCTCCGACCGCATGTACCAGACCACCACGCCGCTCACCGCCGAGGACGTGGCCGAGCAGATGTTCTACGTGGCCAATCTGCCGGACCGGATCAACATCAACTTCCTGGAAGTGATGCCGACCCGCCAGGCCTGGTCGCCGTTCGCCATCGACCGCGACTGAGTCGCTCACGCCGCGCGGAACTGCCCGATGCTGTCCTGCA
>JAJUFY010000091.1 GCA_029263635.1 Ectothiorhodospiraceae bacterium
CAGCGCACGGAAGGAGACCAACCGGACCTCGTAGGGCTGGCCCACTTCTTCGAGCGCCCAGCGCACGCGCGTATCGCGCGCCAGTCCCTTGCCGCCGTCGGGCGACCGTTCAAAAACAGTGATGGTAGGAATCATCGGCGGGCTCCTGCTGCGTGAATCGCAGCCTGCGGCTGCGAAGGTCATGGTGGCTTCTGTGGTGACGCCCTATAGACGAACGGCGGGGGCGGAATTCGACAGGCCGGCCGACCGTGCCGCTGCCGCCGCCCGCGCGTCTTCGAGCCGATGCACCGGGCGGCAACAGGTGGCGTCCTGGTAGGCCCGCCAAGTAGGATGGGAAAACGGCGCGCCGGCCCGATGCCCCAGTGGATCGGCCCGAGGCGCCGCCGAGGTCACCTGTCGAGTCCGGAACATGATTGGACTGGAAACACTACTCGCCTTTCTTGCCGCGGCCTTCGTGGTCATCTCCATTCCGGGGCCGACGATACTCCTGGTCATGGGGTACGCGGTCGGTTCGGGGCTGCGCATCGCGCTGTTGAGCATCGCCGGCGTCTGCCTGGGCGACCTGGCCGCCATGGCCGTCACTTTCGCCGGGTTGGGCGCGGTGCTCGCTGCGTCCTCGGAGCTGTTCCTGATCGTGAAATGGGTCGGCGCAGCGTACCTGGTCTACCTCGGGGTACAGCTCTGGCGGGCGCCTGCCGCCGCCGAGCGGCCGGAACTGGGGCGGGAGCAGCGGGCGGGTCGGGTGATTCGGCGGGCGTTCACGGTCAACGTGCTGCATCCGAAGGGGCTCGCCTTCTACGCGGCTTTCCTGCCGCAGTTCATTTCTCCCACCGCCCCGGCGCTGCCGCAGATGCTGGTGCTCAGCCTGGCGTTCGCTGCTGTCGCTGTTTGCGTCCTGACAGCCTATGCGCTGGCCGCCGTCCGGCTGCGGTTGCTGCTGCTGCGGCCGCGGACGCAGCGCATGGTGAACCGTTCCGGGGCCGGCTGCCTGGTCGGCGCCGGCCTGTATACGGCCACCTTGCAGCGGGGCGCCTGAGCGGCGGTTCGGCATGGCGCAGCAGGCACGGATGAGTATCAAGATACGACCTGAGGAACCCTCGGAGGCCGACGCCATTGCAGCGTTGACGGCGGCGGCTTTCCGCGAGGCGGCGCATGGCAGTCAGGTCGAGCACCTGATCGTCGCTGCGCTGCGCGAGGCCGGGCAGCTTGCCGTTTCGCTGGTGGCCGAGGACGGCGGCGCTATTGTCGGCCATGTCGCGGTCTCACCGGTATCCATCGACGATGGCTCGACTGGCTGGTACGGCCTGGGGCCGATTTCGGTGGCGCCGGAACGGCAGCGGCAGGGGATCGGCAGCCTGCTGATGCAGGCTGCGCTGAAGGAGCTGCGCGGGCTGGGCGCGGCCGGGTGTGTGGTGCTGGGCGATCCTGGTTACTATGGCCGCTTCGGCTTCAGGGCGGAGCCGGCACTGGTGCTGCCCGGGGTGCCGCCGGAGTACTTCCAGGCCATCGCGTTCGGCGATGCGGTGCCTGCGGGCAGGGTGGCTTACCATCAGGCTTTCGACATCGAAGGCTAGTAATCGCTGACTGGCAGCCTCAAGACTGATCCGCAACCGAAACGTGACGTCATGCGACTCAAGCAGCTTGAAACCGATCATGGGTCCGGGTGCCCGGACGGCACGGTCCACCTGACCGGCGGGTACCGCGACCGGGATAAGACGGCCGTCCTGGCTGCACCATCCGTTTTCCCTTTCGTAACCGACGCCTGCGCAAGCGGCCGGCCCGGAAAGCATCATCCGAGCTCCTGTCCTGCCGCAGGGCATGGGAATCACGCCCGGTAGGAGGCAGGTATGGTCTTCCGCCTTTCATTGTTCCTGGTCATCGCGCTGGCTGTCGTTGCAGGACTGGCCCCCAAGCCCTTCGAGGCAGCGAGCGGCGCGGCGCTCTCGGAGGTGATCCAGCATGCCGGCTGGATGTACCTGGTGATCGTGTTCCTGACTCTGATCTTCCTCGGCTATCTCGCCTTCGGCCCGATGGGGGGGCTGCGGATAGGCGGGCGCGACGCCGAGCCGGAATTCTCGAAACCGGCCTGGCTGGCGATGCTGTTCGCCGCCGGCATGGGCATCGGCCTGGTGTTCTGGGGAGCGGCCGAACCCATCTCGCACGTGGTCACCCCGCCGGAGGGACTGGAGCCGAAGACGCCACAGGCTGCCAGGGCGGCGATGCGCTACACCTTCTTCCACTGGGGGCTGCACCCGTGGGCGGTTTACGCCCTGTTGGGGCTGGCTATCGGCTGGTTCCAGTACAACCGCAAGGGGCGCGGCCTGATCAGCGATCTGCTGCAGCCGCTGATCGGCGATCGTCACCTCGGCTGGATGGGCAAGCTGGTCAATATCGTCGCGGTCGTGGCCACGGCCATCGGCGTGGCGACCACCCTCGGCTTCGGCACGATGCAGATCAGCGCCGGTCTGGACCGGGTATTCGGTCTGCCCAGTGGCCTGGGGATGCAGCTGACGGTGATCGGGGTCTGCTTCGTGCTGTACATGGCCTCCAGCGCCAGCGGCGTCGAGCGCGGCATCAAGTGGCTGTCGAGCTTCAATCTCGCCCTGGCCGGGGTATTGCTGGTGGCAGTGGCGCTGCTCGGGCCGACCAGCTTCATCTTCGATACCTTCACCACCTCGCTGGGCAGCTATCTCGATAACCTGGTGCAGATGAGCCTGCGCCTGTCGCCGTTCTCTACCAGCACCTGGGTGGCCGACTGGACGATCTTCTACTGGGCCTGGTGGATCTCCTGGTCGCCGTTCGTCGGCACGTTCATCGCCCGGGTGTCGTACGGGCGGACCGTGCGCGAATTCGTGTTCGGCGTGGTCATCATGCCGGCCCTGCTCGGTTTCGCCTGGTTTTCCACGTTCGGCGGCACCGCGCTGTGGGAACAGGTCTTTGGCGGCGTGGATATGGTCGGTGCGCTCGCCGCCGGCTATGAGACCGTCCTGTTCCGGATGTACGACGCGCTGCCGCTGTCCACGCTGCTGTCTGGCCTGAGCATCGTGTTGCTGGTGATCTTCTTCGTGACCTCGGCGGACTCGGCGGTGCTGGTACTGGGCTCGATGTCGAGCGAGTCGCCGGGCGATCCGCCGCTGACGCACAAGTTCGCCTGGGGCATCGCCATTACCCTGATTGCCGCGGCGATGCTGATCGCCGGCGGCCTGCAGGCATTGCAGACCCTGGTCATCGTGACGGCGCTGCCGTTTGCGCTGCTGATGGTCGCGGTGATGTTCGGGCTTTACCGGGTGCTGCACCTGGACGTCCTGCGCGAGAAGGCCGAGGAGCGGCGCGCCCGCCGCGCGATCGAGGAGTGGATCGCCCGCGAGCAGGAGCAGCAGGCGCAGGCCGCCGGCGTGGTGACGGACAGCCGCTCGGGCGCCGCCGGGCCGCAGCAGCGCTGAGCCGGCGTGAGACACGGCTGCCCTTCCTTGCGGCTCCCGGCAAGCGTGGGGGCAGCTCGTTGCCGGAACCGCCGCGGCAGCTTCCGGCCCGATGAGCCCGCCGCGAAGATCGCGGGCAGCCTCGGCGAGGAGCGGCTTTGATGCAGCGGCGCCGGGCCCGGACAGCAGAGGGACCGAGTCCTGCCGGCATGACCACGTTCATCCAGCGTCTCTTCAACGTGCGGCGCGACGAATTGCTGCCGGTGCTGCTATCGGCGCTGCTGTTCTTCTGCGTGCTGACGGCGCTGATGCTGCTGCGGCCGGCGCGGGAAGCGCTGGGAATGCAGCGGGGCATCGAGGCGGTGCGCTGGTTGTTCGTGGGAACCGCGCTGGCCACCCTGCTGGTCAATCCGCTGTTCGGGCTGCTGGTGAGCCGGCTGCGACGCATGGCCTTCATCGCCCTGGTCTACGGTTTCTTCGCCGTCAGCCTGCTGCTGCTCCATCTGCTGATGGTGCTCGCCCCCGAAGCCGTCGGCGTCACCAGCGGGCAGCTGTTCTACGTCTGGTTCAGCGTCTTCAACCTGTTTTCCACCATGGTGTTCTGGGCGCTGATGGCGGACCGCTTTTCTCTCGAGCAGAGCAAGCGGTTTTTCGGCGTGATCGCGGTCGGCGGCACCTGCGGGGCCATCGCCGGGCCGGCGCTGGCCTCCCTGCTGGCCGCGCCGCTCGGGACGCCGGCGCTGCTGCTGGTGGCGGCCGGCCTGCTGCTGCTGGCGGTGACGCTGGCTTTCCTGCTGAGCCGGCTCGAATCCGGTCAGGGCGTCGGCCCGGCGGCGGAGGCCGAGCGGGAACCGATAGGCGGCAGCGCCTGGGAGGGACTGCGGGCCGTGTTCCGTTCCCGCTACCTGCTGGGCTTGGCGGCCTACGTCATCGTCCTGGCGGTGATGTCGACCTTCATCTATTTCACCCGTTTGCAGATGGTGGCGGCACTGGGGACAGATCTCGATCTTCGTACCACGCTGTTTGCCCGCATCGATGTCGCGACCCAGACCGCCACGCTGCTGATGCAGCTGCTGCTGGCCGGGCAGCTGATGAAGCGCTTCGGCGTGGCCTTCACCCTGGCGCTGCTGCCGTTGACCGTGGCACTGGGTTTTCTGGGGCTGGCGGTGGTCGGCTCTCTGGCGGCGCTGGTGGCGTTCGAGGCGGTGTTCCGGGCCGTGCAGCGGGCACTGATGCGTCCGGCCCGGGAGACGCTGTATACCGTGGTCAGCCGCGAGGACAAGTACAAATCCAAGGCCTTCATTGATACCTTCGTTTATCGTGGCGGCGATGTGCTGGGAGCCCAGGTGGAAGGGCTGCTCGGGCGGCTGGGGCTCGGCCTGGCGGCACTCACCACCCTGGCGGTGCCGCTGGCGCTGCTGTGGATGGGACTGGGTATCTGGCTGGGCCGGACCCAGCAACGGCTGGCACCGACGGAGGAGGCGCCGGCGGCAGGGACTGCGCCGCTCGTAACGACAAGGAGACCCGCACCATGATTTCGCGCCGTGACTACCTGAAGCTCGTGCTCGCCGCCGGCGCCACGCTGGCCCTGCGCCCGCAGCAGCTGTGGGCAGACCTGAAGCAGCCGTTGCTGACCCGGCCGGTTCCTTCCACCGGCGAGCGCTTGCCGGTCGTGGGGCTGGGCAGCTCCGCGAGCTTCTCCCGCCTGGCCAGCGAGGATGCGGCGGCGGTGGCCGCGGTGCTGCGCGCCTTGGTCGAAGAGGGCGGCAGGGTATTCGATACCGCTCCCAGCTATGGCGCTTCCGAGGCGGTAGCCGGGCGGCTGGTCAGCGAGCTGGGGATCGCCGAGCGGGTGTTCTGGGCCACCAAGCTCAATGTCGCCAGAGGCGGCAAGGCGGATCCCAAGGCCGCCCTCGCTCAGCTGGAGGAGTCGTTCGCCAGGATCAAGAAGTCGAAGATCGACCTGATCCAGGTGCACAACCTCGGCGACCTCGACACCCAGTACCCGCTCCTCAAGGAGCTGAAGCAGGATGGCCGGGTGCGCTACACCGGCGTCACGACCACCATCCCGCGGCAGTACGACGAGCTGGAGCGGTTCATGCGGCGGGAGCGGCCGGATTTCATCGGCATCGACTACGCCATCGACAACCGCACGCTGGAAGAGCGGGTGCTGCCGCTTGCCGCCGAGCGTGGCATCGCGGTGATGGTCTATGCCCCGTTCGGCCGCACCCGGCTGTGGGACAAGGTTCGAGGCCGGCAGCTGCCGACCTGGGCGGCCGAGTTCGATGCCCATACCTGGGCCCAGTTCTTCCTCAAGTTCGTCATTTCCCACCCTGCGGTCACCGTCACCACGCCGGCCACCAGCCGGGTCGAGCATATGGTGGATAACCTGGGCGCCGCCCTGGGGCGGTTGCCGGACGAGGAAATGCGCAGGTGGATGGTGGAATTCATCGAGGAATTATGAGCGGGGGGCTGACCCGCTGCCTGCGGACGGCGGTCGCGCCGATGTCCCGCATCTCGACATAGGGAGACCAGTTGGTCGATGGGCGATATCGAGGAAAAAATAACGGCCAGCTTCAATGCGCAGGGCCTGATGGCGACGCTGGGCGCCGAGCTGGTCGCGGTTGCCGACGGCGAGGTGCGGATCGCCCTGCCGTTCTCCCGGCAGTTGTCGCAGCAGCACGGCTATATCCACGCCGGCGCGATCACCAGCATTGTCGACAGTGCCTGCGGCTATGCGGCCCTGACCAAGGCGCCGCCGGAGCGGGAAGTGGTGACCGCCGAGTTCAAGGTCAACTTCATGCGGCCGGCGGTCGGCGACCGCTTCCTGGCGATCGGCAGGGTGCAGAATGCGGGCAGGCAGCTCGCCGTCTGCACCGGCGAGGTCCGCGCCTTCTCGGGCGCTGCCTACAAGGTCATTGCCCTGATGCAGGCGACCATGGTCTATGTGTCCGCCTGAGTGCTTGCCCGGGCTCCGGCGAGCCGGGTGTCGGTAGCGCCGTGAGTGGCTGCCAGTTCCTTCCACGTCGATGAGAAAACGCCATGCACTATCTGCTGTTCTATGACTATGCGCCCGATTATCTCGAGCGCCGCGCCCAGTTCAGGGAAGAGCATCTGGCCCTCGCCTGGGAAGCCCAGGCCCGGGGAGAGCTGGTCCTGGCGGGCGCGCTGGCCGAACCGGCCGACATGGGGGTGCTGCTGTTCGATTGCGACAGCCCTGAGGTGCCCGAGCGGTTTGCCGCTGCCGATCCGTATGTCAGGCACGGTCTGGTGACGGGCTATCGGGTCCGCCCATGGACGACGGTGGTGGGCGAGGCAGCGAAAACTCCGATACGGCCCGGCGTCGCCTAGGCCGGCAACTCCGGCAGCCGCCTTCGTTGCTGCGGCGGCCGAACTGCGGCAGCGGGCCGGTCCGCGGCCGGCCCCGACTCGTACTGGTGCATTGATGAGCAATTACGCCTGGTTCGGCCTTGCCGCGCTGCTTGAGATCGCAGGCTGCTTCGCGTTCTGGATGTGGCTGCGGCTGGGGAAGAGCATCGCCTGGCTGGCGCCGGGGCTTGCCTGCCTGATGCTGTTCGCCATCGTGCTGACGCGGGTGGAAGCGCAGTTCGCCGGGCGGGCATACGCCGCCTACGGCGGGATCTATATCGTCACGTCGCTGTTGTGGCTGGCCGTTGTGGAGCGCACGCGCCCGGAGCTCTCGGACCTGTGCGGAGCTGCGCTGTGCCTGGCCGGAGCGACGGTCATCCTGTTCGGCTGGCCGCTCAGGAGCCCCTGACAGCCGGCGCGGGCGCGCAGGAACGGGCAAATGGCTCGGCGGGCTGTTGAACTATCCGCAGCAGCCCGCCGAAACGTTCTGATCAGCCCAGGAAGGCGAATTTCAGTACGAACAGCACCGCGATGGCGACCAGGGCGGCATTGAGCTGCTGGTACCGGCCGCTGACCAGCTTGATCGCCACATAGGTGATGAAGCCCAGGGCGATGCCGTTGGCGATGGAGAAGGTGAGCGGCATGGCCAGGGCAGTGACCAGCGCCGGGGCGGCGTCGGTGATGTCGCCCCAGTCGATCTGCGACAGGCCGCTGGTCATCAGGGTGGCGACGTAGAGCAGCGCCGGCGCGGTCGCGAACACCGGCACCATGGAGGCCCGCGGAGCGAAGAACAGCGCCAGCAGGAACAGCACGGCGACGACCACGGCGGTGAGGCCGACCATGGCCTTGTTGCTTGCCAGCCGTGGAATGCGCAGGCTGCGCCTCACCATCAGCAAAATCCCCAGCATCATCAGGGCACTTACGGCTCCTATGGCTCCGATGAGTTGACGGGAGATAAGCATTTCAGGCACTTCGGTATCCATCAGGATGACGGACCCAATGACCAGGGCAACGACGCCGCCAATCCCGAGAATGCCGAAGCTGGGCACGAAGG
>JAJUFY010000317.1 GCA_029263635.1 Ectothiorhodospiraceae bacterium
ACTACACGCCGCTGGATGAATTCCAGGAAGACGTCCTGGAGCTGGAGGCGGCCGATTTCGAAATGTCCACGCCCGACGATGCGGATGAATAACAGCCAATGAATCGCTGGCACCTGCCCTTCGTCACGCTGCTGCTGGCCACCACCGGCCTGGGGCTGGCTGTCTACAAGTCGCGCGCCTTCGGCCTGCCGTTCACGCCCAAGAGCGAGGCCGAGGTCTGGACCGTGGAAGCCCGCGTCAGCGTACAGTCGGACGGCAGCAGCCCGGTCCGGCTGGAGATGCCGATTCCCGGCGAACTGCCTCACCTGGTGCGGATCCAGGAGGACTTCATCTCCCCTGTCTTCGGGGTGGTAGTCAACCAGCAGCCGGAGGGCCGGCAGGCAGTCTGGACCGCACGCCGGCTCGATGGCGAAGCGGCGCTCTATTACCGCCTGCAGGTCGCCGAACGGCTGGGCGCCTACACCGACACCAGCCGCCCGCCCCCCTACCCCCGCGTGCCGGATTACGAGGAACCGTTCGGCGCAGCCATCCGCAGCCTGCTCAATGAGGTGCGCCGGCAATCGGCCGACATCGAATCCTTTTCCCGGCAGCTGCTGGCTCGCTACGTCAAGCCGGGCGGCGACGACCGGATCCAGCTGCTGCGCGCGCGTGCCGCAACGCCTCTGGAGCACGTGCAGAACCTGATCCACATGCTCGCCGGTGCCCGCATCCCGGCACGGGTAGCCTGGACCCTGTCGCTCAGCGACGGCATGCGCAGCGGCCAGCTCGAGCCCTGGCTGCAGATCCACAACGAACAGCGCTGGATCACCCTGAACCCCATGACCGGCGCCTCCGGCCTGCCGGACGACCGCCTGATCTGGACCACCGGCGAGCTGCCGCAGATCCGCGCCGAGGGCGCCACCGTCGGCACCTGGAGCTTCGCTGCGGCACGCACCCACCGCGACCTGCTCATGGTCGCCAAGGAGCGGGCGCAGGACCTCGGCTCGGCGCTGCTGGACCTGAGCCTGCTCGGCCTGCCGCTGCAGACCCAGAACGTCTACCGGCTGTTGCTGGTGGTGCCGGTCGGCGCCCTGCTGGTGGTGGTGATGCGCAACGTCATCGGCCTGCAGACCTTCGGCACCTTCATGCCGATCCTGATCGCCATGGCCTTCCGCGAAACCCGCCTGCTGCTCGGCCTGCTGCTGTTCTCGTCGGTGGTGGCGCTGTCGCTGCTGGTGCGCTTCTACTTCGAGAAGCTGCGGCTGCTGCTGGTGCCGAGGCTGGCGGCAGTCGTCACCGTGGTGGTGCTGGTCATGACCGCCATCAGCGTGTTCAGCCACCAGCTCGGCATGGACCGGGCTCTCTCCATCGCCCTGTTCCCGATGGTCATCCTGGCCATGACGGTGGAGCGCATGTCGCTGGTCTGGGAAGAGTCGGGACCGTGGGATGCGCTGCTGCAGGGTGCCGGCAGCCTGGTCGTGGCGGCGCTCGCCTATCTGGTCATGAACCAGCCCAGCCTCGAGTACCTGCTGTTCGTGTTCCCGGAACTGCTGCTGGTCGTGCTGGCGCTGACGCTGCTGATGGGCCGCTACACCGGCTACCGGCTGAGCGAGCTATGGCGTTTCCGTCACCTGCTGCGCTTGTCCGAGGAGAACCGATGAATCCCTTCAAACGCTTGCGCCGGCTGGGCATCGTCGGGATGAACGAGCGCAACGCGCGCTACATCCATACGTACAATCCCCGTCGGCTGTTCCCGCTGGTGGACGACAAGCTGCGCTCCAAGGAGCTTGCCGAACGGGCCGGCATCGCCGTGCCCGGCCTGCTCGGGGTGGTCGAGACCAACTACCAGGCCCGGCGCATCGAGCAGCTGCTGGCCGGGCACGACGAGTTCGTCATCAAGCCGGCCGCCGGCAGCGGCGGCAACGGCATCCTGGTGATCACCGGCCGGGTCGGCAAGTATTTCCGCCGCAGCAATGGCGCGCTGGTCTCGCCCGCGCAGATCAGCCATCACGTCACCAATATCCTCAGCGGCATGCACAGCCTCGCCGGCCAGCCGGACCGCGCCATGATCGAGGAGCGGGTCCACTTCGACCCGCGCTTCGAACACATTGCCTACCAGGGCGTGCCCGATATCCGGGTCGTGGTCTACCGCGGCATCCCGGCCATGGCCATGATCCGCCTGCCGACCCGCGCCTCCGACGGCAAGGCCAACCTGCACCTGGGCGGGGTCGGCGTCGGCATCGACATCGGCAGCGGCCGCACCATCGGCGCCGTCTGCCGCAACCGCCCCCTCCGCCATCATCCGGACACGCTGGAATCGCTGATCGGGCTGGAGATTCCGGGCTGGGAACAGCTGCTCGTGCTCGCGGCCCGCTGCCAGTCGCTGTGCGGGCTGGGCTATCTGGGTGTGGACCTGGTGCTGGATGCCCGGCACGGGCCGCTGGTGCTGGAGCTCAACGCCAGACCCGGACTGGCCGTCCAGCTCGCCAACCAGAAGGGCCTGCGCCAGCGGCTGGACGCCATCGACGCCCTGCCGTCACTGCCCACCGACGCGGAAGCGCGGGCCGCCCTCGCGCGAGAGCTGGCAGGGGCAGCACCGACCGAGGAGGCACCGGTCGGCAAGGCCGCCTGAGACACCCCGATCATCCTTAACACCGGCGGAGTCACCCGGCTTCCTTTGCGACAAACGCTGGCTGGGTTAGGAGCGGAAGGTTCGCCGCCCGGTACGAAAAATCGCGGAGAGGACGCCGTTCCCGCCCCCCTGTCGCGTTGCCGGCCAGCTCGCCATCCCTGCGCCAGGACAGCAGCGTCGCCGGCCCCCTAAAATACGGCCAGGTTCCCGCCGTACCCCCGGTTCCATGCTCCGCAAGATCATCCACATCG
>JAJUFY010000156.1 GCA_029263635.1 Ectothiorhodospiraceae bacterium
ATGCCCTCGGCGATCATGTCGCAGCGGACGATGCCGCCGAAGATGTTGACCAGGATGCCCTCGACCTTGGGGCTGGAGAGGATCAGCTTGAAGGCCTCGGTGACGCGTTCCTTGGTGGCGCCGCCGCCGACGTCCAGGAAGTTGGCCGGATCGCCGCCGTGCAGCTTGATCACGTCCATGGTCGCCATCGCCAGGCCGGCGCCGTTGACCATGCAGCCGATGTTGCCGTCGAGGGTGATGTAGTTGAGGTTGTGCTCGGTCGCCTTGACCTCGGCTTCGTCTTCCTGGCTGATGTCGCGCATGGCCAGGATCTCGGGCTGACGGCCGATGCCGATGGCGTTGTCGTCGATGTTGAGCTTGGCGTCCAGCGCCAGCAGCTCGCCCTCGGCGGTCACGATCAGCGGGTTGATCTCGATCAGGGAGAGATCCTTGTCCACGAACAGGTCGTAGAGCGCCTGCATGATCTTCACCAGCTGGCCGACCTGCTTGCCTTCCAGCCCCAGCGCGACGGCCATCTGGCGGCCCTGGTAGGCCTGGAAGCCGGCGGCGGGATTGATGGTGATGTTCAGGATCTTCTCGGGGGTGGTGGCGGCGACTTCTTCGATATCCATGCCGCCGGCGGCCGAGCCCATGAAGACGATGCGCTTGGATGCGCGGTCGACCAGGGCGCCGAGGTAGAGCTCTTTGACGATGTTGAGCCCCTGTTCGACCATCACCGAATTGATCGGCAGGCCGCGGGCATCGGTCTGGTGCGTGACCAGACGCTGGCCGAGCATGGCCTCGGCCGCCTTGGCCACGTCGTCCAGGCTCTTGACGACCTTGACGCCGCCGGCCTTGCCGCGGCCGCCGGCATGCACCTGCGCCTTGACGACCCAAACGCTGCCGCCGAGCTTCTCGGCCGCCTGGCGGGCCTCGTCGGGCGACTTCGCCACGGCGCCGTTTGGAATGGGAATGCCGTACTCGGCAAACAACTGTTTGGACTGGTATTCGTGGAGATTCATACGCCGGCTCCAATGTCACCGCAGAATTCGGAGGACGCTAATTCTCTACGAAACCCCCCTGCAAGGCAAAAATATTGGCAAGATGCAAGGGTGTATGTGCGTCGTCCGCTTGCGCCTCCAGCGCGTTGAACAGAAACTTCAGCCATGAGCAGGCTTCTGATCATTCTTGCCATCATCGGTCTGGCCATCTGGTGGTACCGCCGCCACCGGCGGCCACACCCGCCATCCACACGCAAAGGCCGCGAAACCACCATGGTGCGTTGCCATGCGTGCCAGCTGTTCCTGCCCCCGAGCCATGCGGTCCAGCACGACGGCCGCTGGTACTGCGAGAAGCACCGCCGCTGACCGCCGCGTCGCGCGGCGTTGCCGCACGGTTCGCAGCGCCATGCGCCGCTGCCAGCCGCGGCAGGCGGCGGCCTGTATCTCCGCCCGGCACTGTGCGAGAGTAACGGCACCAGGCTGATCACCGTCGTGCCGCCGCCGACCGGCGCCTGCTTCTGCATCGGATGCATGGCATAACAATAACGAGGACGACGCATGACGCTGCCGCACGTGCTGATCGTCGCCGACGAGCCCGACATCCGGGAACTGGTCCAGGCCGCCCTTGAGCGCATGCGCGTGGCATCCACCGCTGCCGCCACGCTCAACGAGAGCCGTGCCTTGCTGGATCGTGGCGGTTTCCAGCTTTGCCTGACCGACCTGCAGCTGCCGGACGGCGACGGCATCGAGCTCGTCCAGTACGTGCGCGAGCGCTATCCGGAACTGCCTATCGCCGTCTTCACCGCGCACGGCAGCACGGAAGCCGCGGTACGGGCGCTCAAGGCCGGCGCTTTCGACGTCGTTTCGAAGCCGGTCAACCTCGAGGCCCTGCGGCGGCTGGTCGATACCGCCCTGGAGCTCAACCTCAACCCGGTGGACGACCGCCGCGCGCGCCGGACCCTGCTCGGCGACTCCGAGCCCATGCAGCGCATTCGCGCCATGATCGTCAAGGTCGCGCGCAGCCAGGCGCCGGTGGCGATCTGCGGCGAATCGGGCACCGGCAAGGAACTGGTAGCCCGGCTCATCCACGACAAGGGACCGCGCCGGGCGCAGCCTTTCATTCCGGTGAACTGCGGCGCCATTCCCTCGGAGCTGATGGAAAGCGAATTCTTCGGCCACAAGAGAGGCAGCTTCACCGGCGCCACTACCGATAAGCAGGGCCTGTTCCAGGCCGCGCACGGCGGCACGCTGTTCCTCGACGAAGTCGCCGAGCTGCCGCTGCCGATGCAGGTCAAGCTGCTGCGGGCCATCCAGGAGAAAGCCATCCGCCCCGTTGGCGGCCACCACGAGATCCCGGTGGACGTGCGCATCCTCAGCGCCACCCACAAGAATCTGAGCGAACTGGTCGCCCAGGGCAGGTTCCGCCAGGACCTGTACTACCGCATCAACGTCATCGAGCTGCACGTACCGCCGCTGCGCGAGCGGCCCGACGACATCCCGCTGCTCGCCGAGCACGTGTTCGAACGCCTGTGCGGCGACCTGCCTGCCGCCCTACGCCCGCAGCTTGGCGAAGACGCCCTGCATGCCCTGCAGCAGTACGCCTTCCCCGGCAATGTCCGCGAACTGGAGAACATCCTGGAACGGGCCTTGACCCTGCGCGAGGGCAGCACGATACGCGCCGCCGACCTGCGATTGCCTGCCGCCGATCTGATCGCCGCGCTGCCGGAAGCCGAGCCCGGCGGCGAGGAATTCGCTCTGGATGCCTACCTGGGCGCCGTCGAGCGCCGCATCATCGACAAGGCCTTGCGGCTCACCGGCGGCAACAAGACCGCTGCCGCCGGACTGCTCGGCATCAGCTTCCGCGCCCTCCGCTACAGGCTGAAGAAGCTCGGAATGAACTGAGGGCAGCCGGCCGGCAGTGCCGCTCGACAACGCGCCGGCGCAATGACATGACAAGGTCCGGCTGCCGCCCCCTAAGCCTCCGGACAGCCGACCGCAGCCCTGCCCCTGGTGACGCAACCGGTCACTTCCACCCGATCGGCTGACACAAAACGGCACTTCCTCCGCTCGCCTGAAATATCCGCAAAAGCAGGAAAATTACGGGCACCTGCCGGCAAATAGCGGCCAATATCAGCTTTGGAAGCCTGGCCGCAGTTGGCATGGCTCCTGCCTGGGATGGCGTGCCGGACATCGGCTGCTGGGGTCTCAGCAACGCGAGCCTGCTCTGGAAAGGAGTACCAACATGAAGCAAGTTCACCAGGGCTTCACCCTGATCGAACTGATGATCGTGGTGGCCATCATCGGCATCCTCGCGGCGATTGCGATTCCGCAGTACCAGAACTACATCGCCCGGTCGCAGGTGAACCGCGTGATGGTGGAAACCGGCGCGCTGCGCGCCGTCGTCGAGGCCTGCATGATGGAAGGCAAGGTCACTGCCGATGAATGCGACCTGGGCTGGACCAAGAGCAACCTGCTCGTCGGCGCCGCGGTCGAGCTGACCACCGGTCAGAGCGGCCTGCAGGTCCGGATTGACGGCGCCGGGAACGAAGCGCACATCCTTGCTACCTTCGGCGGCAACGCCTCCACGGCCATCAGCGGCAGCCGGCTTGGCTGGTCGCGCAGCAGCGACGGCACCTGGTCTTGCGGCACCGACGTCGACAAGCAGTACCGGCCGGCCGGCTGCGGCGACCAGGTGCCCGACCTCGGCCAGGGGATCGGCAGCTAAGGCGCCCCTGACGGCACGTCCTGCGTTCCGCGAGTGCCGCCGCTCCAGCGCGGCACTCGCTGCTTGGCGGACCCAAGGCCATGAAGGTCCAGCGGCTTGCCGACGCGCTCGTCGCGCTGACCCTGATCCTGCTGGCAGCGACCGCTGCGCACCTGCACGTAACCGACCGCCTGCGCCTGCTGCGACTGGTCTACCCTGTTGAGGCGCTTGTCGCACAGTTCAGCATCGCCTGCTCTGCGCGGGCGCCGCAGTGGATGGCGCAGGCCTTGAAAGAAACCACCGTCTTCTCGACGGCCGGCCAGCTCGCCTACATGACGCCGCAAGGCGACCTGCATCACTGCACCATGGGCTGGCAGGGCCGCCCGCTCCTCAGCGAGCGGGTCCGCAGCGGCTCCTATTTCCGCCTGGCGAGCCTGACCAAAATGGTCACCTCGCTGGCGTATGCCAGGCTCTGGCCCGACGGCAGGCCGCGCCTCGATGCGAGGGTGCTGGATTATTTCCCGTCCGACCGCGCACCGGCCGATCCCCGTGTGGCAGACATGCGCGTCGAGCACCTGTTGCGCCATGCCGCCGGGTTCGACCGGCATACGACGCCGGACCCGATGACGATGATGTACCAGCGCTCCTGGTGCCCCTCCAGGCTGGAGATGCTGTACGAGCTGCGCCTGGATTTTGCGCCCGGGGAAAAAGCGGTCTACTCCAATCTCGGCTACTGCCTGCTGGGGGAGATCATCGCCGCGGAATACGGGGCCGATTTCCGGCAGGCGGCGGCGGATCTGCTCGGGCTGTCCCGCTATCAGCTGGCGTTCATCGACGGCCCCTACCTGCCGCAGGAGGTCAGGTACGACTTCCGGAATACCGGCTTTTTCGGAGAGCACTACCACCGTTTCTTCAACTTCCGCGATGCATCGGCGGCGTTCTCCCTGGCCGGGACCGCCGAGTCCTTCACGCGCCTGGTCTTCGACAACCGCGACCTGCTGGCGCCGCTGTTTACCCTGAATCCCGAATCGCCGGCCTGTCAGGCCGACCGGCCAGGCACCCGCTACTGCTACTCCATGGAGCCGATGCGGAAGGGAAAGGACGGCCTCCCCGCCTTCGCGCACGCCGGCAACCTGTGGGGCTCGACAGCCTTCATGCTCATCGATGCGCACGGCGGCGTCATGACCTGGGCCAGCCGGGGCTCGCCGGCTGAGGGCAGCAGGGATTTCGAAGCGCTCAAGTGGAGCTTCTATGAAAAGCTGGACGCCCATTACCGGGCCGGGCGCGGCAAGCGCTCATCGCTTCCCGGATGCGCGAGGGCAGCCGATCGGGCCCTGCGCTACAGGGCAGGACAAGGTCCGGCAAGCGGTCTTGGATCGATAACTGGAAGGGTAATGGTGGCTACGGGTGGATTCGAACCACCGACCCCAGCATTATGAGTGCTGTGCTCTAACCAGCTGAGCTACGTAGCCATTGACGGGCAGGCAGGGCGCAGATTGTCGTATGCGCGGGCGCGGCTGTCAACCGCGCCGGGCCTCGGTTCCCGCTCTTTAGACGTTGAAGCGGAAGTGCATCACATCGCCTTCCTGGACGATGTAGTCCTTGCCTTCCAGCCGCAGCTTGCCGGCCTCCTTGGCGCCCTGCTCGCCCCTGTACTTGATGAAGTCGTCGTAGGCGATCACCTCGGCGCGGATGAAGCCGCGCTCGAAATCGGTGTGGATGCGGCCGGCCGCCTGCGGCGCGGTGGCGCCGACCTTGACGGTCCAGGCGCGCACCTCCTTCTTGCCGGCGGTGAAGTAGGTCTGCAGGCCCAGCAGCTGGTAGCCGGCATTGATGACGCGGTTGAGGCCGGGTTCGGTAAGGCCGTATTCCTGCAG
>JAJUFY010000346.1 GCA_029263635.1 Ectothiorhodospiraceae bacterium
AGCGCGCTGAGCGAACAGTTGCTGCGGCAGGACTGGGCGACGCTCAACGTCGCCGTGGCCGCAGCCGGGCAGCGCGTGGAGGCGAACCGGATCGTCAGCTTCACCCAGCGTGGCCGCTACACGCAGGCCATCGCCGAGGCCGTGGGCTTGCCCCAGGTCAATGCCGACATCGCCCGGCTGGCGGCCGGCAACGACGCCGAGCGCGATGCCGCCGGCCGGCTGGAACGCGGTCGGGCGCTGCTGCTGGAACGGGCCCGCGACTACGTCGAGCGGCAGATCGGGCTGTTTGCCGACCCGGAGACTCGACGCTGGATGCGCGAGCGGCTGCCGCAGCAGAAGCTCTCTGTGATCGACCGCTATTACTACCAGGACATGCAGGAGCTGGTGCGGCGCATGGCCAAGCGGCTGGTCGCCATGAACGACAGGCGCAAGAAGACGGCGCGGCGCGGCCAGCTCGATTTCCGTCGCACGCTGCGTTCGGGGCTGGCCTACGACGGTGTGCCGTTCGAGCCGCGCTGGCGGCGGATCAAGAAGGACCGGCCGCGGGTGATGGTGCTGTGCGACGTCAGCGGCTCGGTGGCGGCGGTGTCGCGCTTTCTGCTGATGTTCCTGTACAGCGTCAGCGAGACCCTGCCCAAGGTGCGTTCCTTCGCCTTCTCCGATTCGCTGGAGGAAGTGACCGAGCTGTTCGAGCAGCGGTCGCTGGAAGAGGCGGTAACGCTCACCCTCGAGCGCCTCGGCGAGCGGTCGTCGAACTATGGCGCTTCGCTGGCCGGGTTCGAGCGCATTGCTCTCGGCGCCATCGACAGGCGCACCACCGTCATCGTGCTGGGCGATGCCCGCAGCAATTACGGCGATCCCGGCATCGACAGCCTGCGCAAGGTCCATCAGCGCGCCCGCCAGGTGATCTGGCTCAACCCGGAACCGCGCACTGCCTGGGGCTACGGCGACTCGGAAATGCCGTTGCTGGCGACCGCCTGTCACCACGTGCGGGTGTGCAACACGCTCAAGCATCTGGAGCAGCTGGTGGAGGAACTGCTCCGCAGCGGCTAGGCGGCCGCACCGGCCGTTGGATTACTCGGACGTCCGCCGGTCGATGACGATCAGCAGTGCCATGCCGGCCAGCATGGCGACGGCTGCCAGGCCCAGCGAGCCGCGATAGCTGCCGGTGAACGACGCGATATAGCCGGCCAGGGCCGGGGCGACGATCTGGGCGACCCCATAGCTCAGGGTGAGGCGCGCCATCGCCCGGGCCGGATTTGCGGGGTAGCGGCGGCCGACGATAGACAGCGACAGGCTGACAATGCCGACGGCAGTCGCGCCCCACAGCGCGGCCCCCAGCAGATTGAGTGCCGCGCTGTCGGTGAGCAGCGGCAGCACGATGGATACCGTCTGCAGCGCGTAGGCGAACAGCAGCGCCGGGATCTGCCCGAGCGCGGCCGCGGCGCGGTCCCAGACGAGGGTGGACGGCACCGCGGCGCCGCCGACCAGCAGCCAGATCCAGCCGCCCCGCCCGGTCAGCAGCGGCAGCGTTTCCAGGATGTCGACGATGAAGGTGGCGCTGATGACGTAGCCGACTCCGGCGCAGAAATAGGCGGCCGCCATCAGGTTTAGCCAGCGCCTTGACGGGACAGCGACAGCACTCGCCGCGGCGGCGTGCTCGCCGTCCGGCCGCGGCAGCCACCACCAGGCGGGGATGAAGAACACCACCCCGAGCAGCCCGAGGCCGACCCACTGCCAGTCCCAGGGCAGGCCCGCCATGGCGGCCACGGCAACCGCCGAGACGGCGATGCCGAGCCCGAGCCCGGAGAAGTGCAGCCCCAGCTCCGGGCGGTGCCCGTGCCGGTTCAGCCAGTCGAGAATCAGCCCGGACGCCAGCACCAGGCCGGCGATACTGGAGAACCCGGCGACGAACCGCAGCAGTGCCCACAGCGGCAGGCTGTCCGTCATGCCCATGGCTGCCGTGCTGACCACGGCGATCATCAGGCTGGCGCGATAGATCTGGAACTTCAGCCGCAGCCCGCCAAGCCAGGAGGCGACCAGAAGGCCGGCGATGTAGCCGCCGTAGTTGAGCGTCGCCAGCCAGCCGCCGGCCAGCAGCGACAGCCCGGCTTCCTGGCGCATGACCGGCAGCAGGGGCGTATAGGCGAAACGGGCCAGTCCGACCGTCAGGATCAACGCCGCGATGCCGGCGAAGATCACCCGGTAGCGCTGCATGGTGTCGGGTTCGGCGGAGACGGTGGAATGGGTAGACATGGTGTTCTCGTTGTATTGGGGGCTCGAGCGATCCGCCGCGGTCGACGCGGCGCCAGCCGCGTGCCCGGTTTCCGCAGCCCTGTTCCCTGCCGCAGCGCCTGGTGCTCTACCCGCTCGCAAGGCACGGCTTGCCCGCCATGTAGAGCCTGGACACGCGGCCCAGGCATGGTATCGCAGCGGGCAATATCAGGGATAGGCGGCCATGGCCGCTCCTGCAGAGGGGGCCTGGCGGTTGAGCGCGCGGTAGCCGCCTTATCCCTTACTCTTCCGGCTCGTAGCCCAGGTTCGGCGCCAGCCA
>JAJUFY010000179.1 GCA_029263635.1 Ectothiorhodospiraceae bacterium
CGCCCAGCAGGCCGGAGGTGAGGATGGCGGCGCTGCTGTCGTCCGGCAGCTGGTTGAATTGCGGCGCGATCGCCAGCGTGACCTTGGCAGTGAAGCTCTCCTGGTCCAGTTCGATCCCGGTGACCCGGCCGATCCGTACCCCGGCCAGCGTTACCGGCGCCTTGACCTTGAGGCCGCCGATATTCTGGAAATACGCGGTGAGGGTGTAGCCCTCCGGCTCGCGGAAGTCGTTCAGGTTGCTCACCCGCATGGCAAGCACGAATAGCGCGAGCAGGCCGAGCGCCACAAATAGGCCAACCCAGATTTCAAGCGTGCGCGAGCTCTGCATGGTGCTCCGTTCCTTAACCGAACATCAGTGCCGTGAGAATGAAGTCCAGCCCCAGCACGGCAAGCGAGGTATGGACGACGGTGCGGGTGGTGGCGCGGCTGACGCCTTCGGTCGTCGGCGGGGCATCGAAGCCCTCGAACAGCGCGATCCAGGTGGCGACGAAGCCGAATACGATGCTCTTGAGGATGCCATTGTACACATCGGCGCCGAAGCTCACGTTGGCCTGCATCTGCGCCCAGTAGGCGCCGCTGTCGATGCCGACCATCTCGACCGCCACCAGATGCCCGCCGAGCACGCCGAACATGCTGAAGATCAGCGCCAGGATGGGCAGCGCGATGAAGCCGGCCAGCAGCCGCGGTGCAAATACCCGCTTATAGGGGTCGACCGCCATCATCTCCATGCCGGACAGCTGCTCGGTCGCCCGCATCAGGCCGATCTCGGCGGTCAGCGCCGAGCCGGCGCGGCCGGCGAACAGCAGCGCGGTCACCACCGGCCCCAGCTCGCGCACCAGGGACAGCGCCACCAGCTGCCCGACCCGCTCGGCGGCGCCGAAGTCGACCAGGGTGTAATAGCCCTGCAGCCCCAGCACCATGCCGACGAACAGCCCCGAGACGATGATGATCAGCAGCGACAGCACGCCTACCGAATAGAGTTGCGCCACCACCAGTCCCGGCCGGCGCAGCAGGCTGGGCAGGCCCGACAGCGCATGCAGCAGGAACAGGAAGCCGCGACCGGTACGGGCCAGGATTTCCAGGGCCGCCGCCCCCAGTCTGCGCAGCCAGTCGATCACGACGCACCTCCGCCGAGCAGATCCGTGCGGTAGTCGGGGCCGGGATAATGAAACGGCACCGGACCGTCCGGCAGCGCCTGCATGAACTGGCGGGTCCAGGCCGAGGGGGAATCCGACAGTTCCCGCGGCGTGCCGCTCTGCACCACCTTGCCCTGCGAGATCAGATAGATGTGATCGGCGATGGCGGCCGTTTCCTGCACATCGTGCGACACCAGGATGCTGGTGAGCCCCAGTGCATCGTTGAGCTCCCTGATCAGCTGCACCAGCACTCCCATGGAGATCGGATCCTGGCCGGAGAACGGCTCGTCATACATCACCATCATCGGGTCCAGGGCGATGGCACGCGCCAGCGCTACCCGCCGCGCCATGCCGCCGGACAGCTCGCTCGGCCGCAGATCGCGGGCACCGCGGAGGCCAACCGCCTCGAGCTTCATCAGCACCAGATGCCGGATCAGCGACTCGGGCAGGCGGGTATGCTCGCGCAGCGGAAAGGCGACGTTCTCGAAGACGCTGAGGTCGGTGAACAGCGCCCCGCTCTGAAACAGCATCCCCATGCGGCGGCGCAGCTGGTACAGTTCGCTACGGCCGAGCTTGTGCACATCGACGCCGTCGATCCGGATGCTGCCGCGATCGGGCCGCAGCTGGCCGCCGATCAGGCGCAGCAGGGTGGTCTTGCCGGTACCGCTGGGCCCCATGATGGCGGTCACCCGGCCGCGCCGGATATCGATGTCGACGCCGTCGAAGATCTTGCGCGAGCCGCGCGAGAAGTGCAGATCGCGGATTTCGATCAGGACGTCGGAAGTCTGCCGGGCAGGAGCCATGTTTGTGTTGCCGGTCTGGAGCGCCCCGGCATCGAGACGCCGGGCGGTGTGAGAAAATTGTCGGGCAGTATCCGGAAAGCGGCCTTGGCAGTCAAACCGCCGACCGCCGTTGCCGGTGCAATGGTTAACGTTCGGACGCGGCGCCGGCTGCTACCCTATCAGCCGCCGGCCGGACCGGAATCGCAGGCCCGGCGCCTTTCAGTTGCAAGCGAGGAACCACTCTTTGGAAGCAGAGCAGAAGATCCGTCGCGATAACCGCGGACTGTCAGGCCTTGACAGCAGTGGCCACCAGCCGGAACGGGTGACCGATCAACGCCTGGCGCAGCTCGCCGTCGCCGTGCTCGAAACCGAGGCGGAGGCGGTACGGACCCTGTGTGCGCGCATCGACGACAGCTTCATCCGCGCCTGCCGGCTGATCCTGGACTGCACCGGCCGGGTGGTGGTGACCGGCATGGGCAAGTCCGGCCATATCGGCAGCAAGATTGCCGCCACCCTGGCCAGCACCGGCACGCCGGCCTTCTTCGTGCACCCCGGCGAAGCCAGCCACGGCGACCTGGGCATGATCACGCCGCAGGACGTGGTGGTAGCGCTGTCGAATTCCGGCGAGACCAGCGAGCTGGTCACCATCCTGCCGCTGCTCAAGCGCCTCGCCGTGCCGCTGATCGCGCTCACCGGCAATCCGCGCTCGACGCTGGCGAAGGCGGCGACCGCCAACATCGACGTCAGCGTCGCCAAAGAGGCTTGCCCGCTGGGACTGGCGCCCACCTCCAGCACCACGGCCGCGCTCGCCATGGGCGATGCCCTGGCGGTGGCTTTGCTGGAAGCCCGCGGCTTCACCGCCGACGATTTCGCCCGTTCGCATCCCGGCGGCCGGCTCGGCCGGCGCCTGCTGCTGCTGATCGAGGACATCATGCACACCGGCGAGCGGATCCCGCAGGTCACACCGGACGCGCCGCTGCGCGAGGCGCTGCTGGAGATGAGCCGCAAGGGCCTGGGCATGACCGCCATCGCCGACAGCGACGGCCGGCTGCTCGGGGTGTTCACCGACGGCGACCTGCGCCGCAGCCTCGACCGCGGCATCGACGTCCACCAGGTCAAGGTGGCGGACGTCATGACCCGCGGCGGCCGCACCGCCCAGCCCCGGCAGCTGGCGGTGGAGGCGCTGTCGCTGATGGAGGAGCACAAGATCAGCGCGTTGCCGGTCGTGGATGCCGACGGCCGGCTGGTCGGCGCTTTCAACATGCACGACCTGCTGCGCGCCGGAGTCGTCTGAGATGGCCACCGAGGTCCCCAGCCCTTTCTTCGACCTGCCCGACGCAGAGGTGCTGCGCCGCGCCGCCGAGGTGCGCCTGCTGGTGCTGGACGTCGACGGCGTGCTGACCGACGGCAGCATCTACATGGGCGCCCAGGGCGAGCTGCTGAAGGCCTTCCATATCCACGACGGCAAGGGCATCAGCATGCTGCGCGAAGGCGGCATCGAGGTGGCGCTGCTGACTGCGCGGCGGAGCCCGTTCGTGCTGCGGCGGGCGGAAGAGCTCGGAATCGACCACGTCCTGCAGGGCCGAGAGCCGAAATGGCCGGCGCTGGAGGAACTGCTCGGCACGCTCGGGCTCACTCCGGCGCAGACGGCCTATGTCGGCGACGACCTGGTCGACCTGCCCGTGCTGCGACGGGTGGGGCTGGCGGCAACGGTGGCCGATGCCCACCCCTGGGTCGCCCAGCACTGCCATTGGCAGACCCGCCGCTGCGGCGGCCGCGGCGCGGTCCGGGAAGTCTGCGAGCTGATCCTTGCCGCGCAGGACAAGCTCACGGCCATGCTGGAACGCTATGCCCGACTTTAGGAAGGCGCTGCTGCCGGCACTGGCCGTACTGGTGCTGGCGCTGAGCTGGCGCCTGCTGAACGACAAGGGCGCCGGCCCGCAGGAGCTGGGCGGCGAGGAAGCCCGCTCCGACTATTATGTGGCCGGCGCCCGCCTCACCCAGACCGACCTGCAAGGGCGCCTGGAGTACACCATCACGGCTGCGCGCATGCTGCATCGCCCGGACCTCGACAGCTGGCTGCTGGAAGCGCCGGCCATGACGCTCTTCACGGAGGCCGGCGAACCCTGGTACGGTCGCGCAGAACGCGGTCGGGTCTGGGCCGGCGGCGACGAAGCCGAACTGCTCGGCGACGTCCGGCTGTGGCGGGAAGGTTCCGCCCTGAACCGGCCGGTCACCATCGACACCCGGGATGTGCACGTGCAGCCCCCCCGGAAATATGCCGAAACCGCGGCGCCCGTCGCCGTGCGTCAACAGCTGAGCAGGCTCGACGGGATCGGCGCGCGGATCTATCTCGATCAAGACCGTTATGAGCTGCTATCCGAGGTCAGAGGCCACTATGTGCCAACGCCGAATTAAGCTGCTCGGCGCGTTGCTGCTGGCTGCGCTGGCCCTGCCCGCCGCTGCGCTCGACAGCGACCGCAGCCAGCCCGTGGAGCTGAACGCCGACCATGCGCAGATGAACAACGCCACCGGCGTGGGAATCTACACCGGAGACGTGGTGCTGACACAGGGCACGATGCGCATCACCGCCGACAAGATGACGGTCTACACCACGCCGGAAGGCCGCCTGCAGCGCGTGGTCGCCGAGGGCAGGAAAGCGACGTACCGGCAGCTGCCGGAGGGCCAGCGGGACTACGTCAACGCCAGCGCGCCGTACATGGAATACCACCCGGAGGCATCGGGCTATGTGCTGCTGCGCGGCGGCGCCGAACTGACCCAGGGCAAGAACACCTTCAGCGGCGAGACCATCCGCTACGACATCCAGCAGGATACGGTGGTGGCCCAGTCCGACAAGGACAGCGGCCAGCGGATCCGCATCACCTTCTTCCCTGAAGAAGAAGGCGAAGGCGGCGGCAACAACACGCAGGACGGTGCCGCACGATGAGCCGCCTGATTGCCTCCAACCTCGCCAAGAGCTACCAGCGCCGGCAGGTGGTGCGCGACGCCTCGCTGGAAGTGGCCAGCGGCGAGATCGTCGGCCTGCTCGGCCCCAATGGCGCCGGCAAGACCACCTGTTTCTACATGATCGTCGGCCTGGTCATGCCCGATGCCGGCAGCATCACGCTGGACGACGAGGACATCACCGTGCTGCCGATGCACCTGCGGGCCCGCCGCGGCGTCGGCTATCTGCCGCAGGAAGCCTCGATCTTCCGCAAGCTGACGGTTGCCGACA
>JAJUFY010000326.1 GCA_029263635.1 Ectothiorhodospiraceae bacterium
CCGGCTGCGGCGGCTGGCGCAGGCGGATGTGCAGCTCCCGAAGCTGGGCTTCCGACACCGGCGCCGGGGCTTCCGTCATCAGGTCGCTGGCGGTCTGGGTCTTGGGGAAGGCCATGACCTCGCGGATGGAGCTGGAGCCGGTCATCAGCATCACCAGCCGGTCGAGGCCGAAGGCCAGGCCGCCATGCGGCGGCGCGCCGTACTCGAGCGCGTCCAGCAGGAAGCCGAACTTCTCGCGGGCCTCTTCCTCGTCGATGCCGAGCAGCTTGAACACCGCCTTCTGCATGTCCGGCCGATGGATACGCACCGAGCCGCCGCCGACCTCGGTGCCGTTCAGCACCATGTCGTAAGCGCGCGAGAGGATGGCTTCCGGATCGCCCTGGAGGGCGTCCGGGCTGTCGACCTTGGGCGCGGTGAACGGGTGGTGCAGCGAGTAGTAGCGGCCGTCCTTGTCGTCGTACTCGAACATCGGGAAGTCGACCACCCACAGCGGTTGCCAGCCCTCTTCCACCAGCCCGAGATCGTGGCCGAGTTTGACGCGCAGTGCACCCAGCGACTCGCTGACGATCTTGGCCTTGTCGGCGCCGAAGAAGATCAGATCGCCGTCCTGCGCGCCGGTGCGCTCCAGGATGCCCTCCACCGCCGCATCCGGCAGGAACTTGAGGATGGGCGACTGCAGACCGTCGCGGCCGCTGGCCTTCTCGTTGACCTTGATGTAGGCCAGGCCCTTGGCGCCATAGCGGCCGACGAAGCTGGTGTAGTCATCGATCTGCTTGCGGGAGAGCTCGCCGCCGTTCGGCACCCGCAGGGCGGTGACGCGGCCCTTCGGATCCTGCGCCGGGCCGGCGAACACCTTGAACTCGACGCCGTCCATCAGATCCTTGACGTCGACCAGCTCCAGCGGGATGCGCAGGTCCGGCTTGTCGACGCCGAAGCGGGCGATGGCCTCGGCATAGGTCATGCGCGGGAAGGGGTTCGGCAGCTCGACCTGCAGCACCTCGGCGAAGATGTGGCGGATCATGCTCTCCATCAGCCCCATGATCTGCTCCTCGTTGAGGAACGAGGTCTCGATATCGAGCTGGGTGAATTCTGGCTGACGGTCGGCCCGCAGGTCCTCGTCGCGGAAGCAGCGGACGATCTGGTAGTAGCGGTCGAAGCCGGACATCATCAGCAGCTGCTTGAACAGCTGCGGCGACTGCGGCAGCGCGTAGAACGCGCCCGGATGCACGCGGCTGGGCACCAGGTAGTCGCGCGCGCCTTCCGGAGTGGCGCGGGTCAGCATCGGGGTTTCGACATCGATGAACCCCTCTGCGTCCAGGAAGCGGCGCATGGCGCTGGTGACGCGGGCGCGGGTGAACAGCTTGCGCTGCATCTCCGGCCGGCGCAGGTCCAGGTAGCGGAAGCGCAGCCGGGTTTCCTCGCCGACCTCTTCGTCGAGCTGGAACGGCAGCGGCTTGGAGCGGTTCAGGATCTCCAGCTCCTTGGCCAGCAGCTCGACCTTGCCGGTCACCAGATCGGGATTGTCGGTGCCTTCCGGCCGCCGCCGCACGGTGCCCTTGACGCGCAGCACGTACTCGCTACGGACCCGCTCGGCCTGCTCGAAGGCCTCTTTGAAATCGGGGTCGAACACGACCTGCAGCAGGCCTTCACGGTCGCGCAGGTCGACGAAGATCACGCCGCCGTGGTCACGCCGGCGATGCACCCAGCCGCTGACTTCGACGTCCTGGCCAAGCAGGGATTCGGTAACGTTGCCGCAATAGTGGCTGCGCATGGGCACTCCACGCAGATTCTGAAAGAAAGGAACGCGCCGGCCGTCGGCGACGGCCGGCTGAGCGGGCAATGGTAAGGTGCGCCCCGTGGGCGCGCAAGCAAGCCCCGTCCGGGGCGTTGCCGGGGGAGGGTCAGTCGTCGGTGCCGGTGCTCTTGGCGGCGCTGTCGGAACCGCTGTCGGCGAGATTGCGCTTGTTGCCGCTCTTGAAATCGGTCTCGTACCAGCCGCTGCCCTTGAGCCGGAACCCGGCGGCGGAGATCAGCCGCTTGAGCGACGGCTTGCCGCACTTGGGGCAATCGGTGAGCTCCGGATCGTTGATGCCCTGGATGACCTCGTGACGCTGATCACAATCGGCACACTGGTATTCGTAAATCGGCATGGAATTCCTCGAGAACAACGAAACAAGGGATTGAACCGCAGGGCGGTCGCAGCGTTAGCACTGTTTACCCCCGAGTGCTAATTTGGTCAAGGGCCTGGCGCGCAGCTGCTAGGCGGGAAAAGAGACAACCGTCAAAGCTGGCAGAACCTGGAGCGCAGCGGGACGCACAAGGCATGGTTGCCTCTTCCATCGGGGAAGATGGATTAGGATGCGAGGAAAGTTCGCGGCCGGGGGCCGCTCCTGCCGGTGCCGATGGCCTCCTCTGTAGGAGCGGCCCCCGGCCGCGAATGTAAGCGCCGATCAGGAAGCGATGCGTCGAGGGCATCGCTTGTACTCCTGAACAGGGAAGGCGCGAGGCCAGAAGCTCCGCGCCATGCCTGAATCAGGTTAAGCCGCCTTGCGCTCCGCCTTCTCGAACACGAAGGCGCCGTCGCGGACATCCACCCGGATCGTGTCGCCGGCTCCGAAGTGGCCGCGCAGGATCTCCTGGGCGAGCGGGTTCTCGATCCGGCTCTGGATGACGCGCTTGAGCGGCCGGGCGCCGTACACCGGGTCGAAGCC
>JAJUFY010000354.1 GCA_029263635.1 Ectothiorhodospiraceae bacterium
GACGAGCGCGCCGCGGCGCTGGTCGAGGCCGGGGTCGACGTCCTCGTCGTCGATACCGCCCACGGCCACTCCCGCTCCGTCGTGCAGGCGGTCGAGCGGATCAAGCAGCGGCACCGGGTCGAGGTGATGGCCGGCAACGTCGCCACCGGCGACGCTGCGCTGGCGCTCAAGGAGGCCGGCGCCGATGCGGTCAAGGTCGGCATCGGGCCGGGCTCGATCTGCACCACCCGCGTCGTCGCCGGCGTCGGCGTGCCGCAGATCACCGCCATCGCCAACGTCGCCGAGGCGCTGGAGGGCAGCGGCGTGCCCATCATTGCCGATGGCGGTGTGCGCTACTCCGGCGACATGGCCAAGGCCATCGCCGCCGGCGCCTACTCCGTGATGGTGGGCGGCATGCTGGCCGGCACCGACGAGGCCCCCGGCGAAGTGGAGCTGTACCAGGGCCGTACCTACAAGGCGTACCGCGGCATGGGCTCGCTCGGCGCCATGGCGCAGGCGCAAGGCTCCAGCGACCGTTACTTCCAGGACAGCGCCGAGGCCGACAAGCTGGTGCCGGAAGGCATCGAGGGCCGGGTCGCCTACAAGGGGCCGATGGTGAACATCGTCCACCAGATGGTGGGCGGCCTGCGCGCCGCCATGGGCTATGTCGGCTGCAAGGATATCCCGGAGATGCGCAGCAAGCCGCAGTTCGTGCGGATCACCAACGCCGGGGTGCGCGAGAGCCACGTCCACGACGTCGCCATCACCAAGGAAG
The DNA here is from genome assembly GCA_029263635.1 of Ectothiorhodospiraceae bacterium. Lineage (GTDB taxonomy): Bacteria > Pseudomonadota > Gammaproteobacteria > Nitrococcales > AK92 > JAAYIK01. The sequence continues at coordinate 755 of JAJUFY010000354.1, forward strand.
CCCCGAACTACCGCATCGACTGAGGCTTTCGGAAGCGATCGCCTGGATGCCGGAGAGCGCCGAGGCGGAGGAAGTGGCCTCCGTGCTCTCCGCGTCCCTGGCGGCGCGCCCCGCCCTATGACGGAACGGCAATGGCCAACGATATTCACGCCCAGCGCATCCTGATTCTCGACTTCGGCTCGCAATACACCCAGCTGATCGCGCGGCGGGTGCGGGAAGCCGGGGTCTATTGCGAGATCTATGCCTTCGACGCAGGCGAGGCGGCGATTCGCGCCTTTGCGCCGCGCGGCATCATTCTCTCCGGCGGCCCGGAATCGGTCACCTTCGAGCAGACGCCGCGCGTCCCCCAGGTGGTGTTCGAATTGGGCGTGCCGGTGCTGGGCATCTGCTACGGCATGCAGGCTATGGCCGCGCAGCTGGGCGGCAAGGTCGAGCCGGCCAGCCACAAGGAGTTCGGCTACGCCGAGGTGCGCGCCCGCGGCCACTCCAGGCTGCTGCGCGACATCGAGGACCGCGCCACGCCGGAAGGCTACGGCATGCTGGACGTATGGATGAGCCACGGCGACCGGGTCTGCCAGCTGCCGCCCGGCTTCAAGCGGATCGCCAGCACCGACAGCTGCGAGATCGCCGGCATCGGCGATGACGAGCGCCGTTACTACGGCATCCAGTTCCATCCCGAGGTCACCCACACCAGGCAGGGCGGCCGCATCCTCAGCCGCTTCGTGCACGAGATCTGCGGCTGCGGCGCCGACTGGACGCCCGGTAACATCATCGAGGACAGCATCGCCCGCGTGCGCGAGCAGGTCGGTTCCGACGAGGTCCTGCTCGGGCTGTCCGGCGGCGTCGACTCCTCCGTGGTGGCCGCGCTGCTGCACAAGGCCATCGGCGACCAGCTCACCTGCGTGTTCGTCGACCACGGCCTGCTGCGCCAGAACGAGGGCGACCAGGTCATGGCCACCTTTGCCCGCCACATGGGCGTGAAGGTGATCCGGGTCGACGCCGAGGCGCTGTTCCTTGAGCGCCTGGCGGGCGTCGAGGATCCGGAGGCCAAGCGCAAGATCATCGGCCGCACCTTCATCGAGGTGTTCGACGCCGAGGCGGCCAAGCTCAAGAACGTCAAGTGGCTGGCGCAGGGCACCATCTATCCGGACGTGATCGAGTCGGCCGGCGCCAAGACCGGCAAGGCCAAGGTGATCAAGTCGCATCACAACGTCGGCGGCCTGCCGGAAACCATGCAGCTGAAGCTGATCGAGCCGCTGCGGGAGCTGTTCAAGGACGAGGTGCGCAAGATCGGCGTCGAGCTCGGGCTGCCGGCCGAGATGGTCTACCGCCACCCGTTCCCGGGGCCGGGCCTGGGCGTGCGCATCCTCGGCGAGGTGAAGAAGGAATACGCCGACCTGCTGCGTCGCGCCGACCACATCTTCATCGAGGAACTGCGCAACTTCGACTGGTACCACAAGACCAGCCAGGCCTTCGTGGTGTTCCAGCCGGTCAAGTCGGTGGGCGTGATGGGCGACGGCCGCACCTACGAGCACGTGGTGGCGCTGCGCGCGGTGCAGACCACCGATTTCATGACCGCGGACTGGGCGCCGCTGCCGCACGAGCTGCTGGCGAAGGTCTCCAGCCGTATCATCAACGAGGTGCGCGGCATCAACCGCGTCAC
>JAJUFY010000046.1 GCA_029263635.1 Ectothiorhodospiraceae bacterium
AGGCACACTAATGAAGGACCGACTCCCTAGCCTCGCAGTTCCTCCAAGGCCGCGATCTTGTCCAGCGCCTGCGGGTTGGCGATCGCTTCGCGGTTGTCCACAGTCTCGCCGCGCAGGATCTTGGCGACCGCGATTTCGACCTTCTTGCCGCTGCGGGTGTAGGGGATTTCGTCGATGGCGACGATGCGAGCCGGCACATGGCGGGGGCTGGCATTCTCGCGAATACGGGTCTTGATCTTGCGGATCAGCTCGGCGGTAAGCGTAAAGCCCGGATTGAGCACCACCATCAGCACCACGCGCACATCGCCATTCCACGGCTGCCCGACCACGATGCTGTCGGCGATTTCCTCCAGGGTTTCCACCTGGCGGTAGATCTCGGCGGTCCCGATGCGCACGCCGCCCGGATTGAGGGTGGCATCGGAGCGGCCGTAGATCACCGAGCCGCCGCGCTCGTTGAACGTCACATAATCGCCGTGCGCCCAGACGCCCGGGAAGCGCTCGAAATAGGCCGCCCGGTAGCGGCTGCCGTCGGCATCGTTCCAGAAGAACACCGGCATGCTCGGCAGCGGCTGGGTGCAGACCAGCTCGCCTCGCTCGCCGATGACCTCCTGACCGGCGTCATCGAAAGCCTTGGCATCCACGCCCAGCATCTTGCACTGAATCTCGCCCCGGCGAACCGGCAGGATGGGACTGGCGCCGACGAAGCAGGAGACGATATCGGTGCCGCCGGAGATCGACGCCAGCTGCACGTCGGCCTTGACCGCAGCGTAGATCCAGTCGAAGTCTTCCGGCAGCAGCGGCGAGCCGGTGGAGAACATCGTCCGCAGCGACCCGAAGTCGTGCTGCTCGCCCGGCCGCAGCCCGGCATTGCGGCAGCTGCCGATGAACTTGGCGCTGGTGCCGAAATGGGTGATGCGCTGGCGCTCCGCCAGCGCCCACAGCACATCCAGATTCGGATAGCCGGGATTGCCGTCGAACAGCACCAGCTTGGCGCCGGTGAGCAGCCCGGACGCCATCCAGTTCCACATCATCCAGCCGCAGGTGGTGAAATAGGTAAAGACGTCGCCCGGCCGCAAGTCGCCATGCAGGATGAGCTCCTTGCTGTGCTGCAGCAGCACCCCGCCGGCGCCGTGGACGATGCACTTCGGCACCCCTGTCGTGCCGGAGGAATACAGGATATAGAGCGGCGTTTCGAACGGCAGCTGGTTGAAACTGGGCATGGCGCCGTCGCCGGCGGCCAGCGCCGCCTCCCAGGACATCATGCCGGGCTCGTCGGGAACGGCGATCTCGGGAACGTTGGCGATCACCACCACCGCCCGCACCGACGGCAGCTGCGCAGCCAGCTCCCGGACCTGCGCCAGACGGTCGAAGGTCTTGCCGCCGTAGCGGTAGCCGTTGACGGCCACCAGCACCGTCGGCTCGATCTGGCCAAAACGGTCGAGGATGCCGGCAGTGCCGAAATCCGGCGAGGCCGACGACCAGATCGCGCCGAGGCTTGCCGTTGCCAGCATCGCCACGATCGCCTCGGGAGTATTGGCGACCACCCCGGCGACCCGGTCGCCGGGCCGCACTCCGGCCTCGCGCAGGTAGGCCTCGAAGGCCCCAACCTGCCGCAGCAGCTCGCCATAGCTGAGCCGGATCTCCGGCCGGGACTCGGACACGGCGAAGATGGCCTCCCGGTCCCGGTCGTCCCCCAGGGCATGCCGCAGCAGGTTTTCGGCGAAGTTCAGGCGCGCGCCGGGGAACCACACGGCGCCGGGCATCTCGGCTCGCGCCAGCGCCTCCTGGTAGGGCTGCGAGGCGATCACGCCGGTGTACTCCCAGATGGTCTCCCAGAAGCGGCCGATATCCGCTACCGACCAACGGTGCAACGCCTGATAGTCAGCGAAATGACCATGCCCCTGCTGCTCCAGCCAGCGCATGTAGCGCGCCATGTTGCTGTGCTGCAGCTCGTCGTTGCCGGGCTCCCGGAGTATCGGAAATTCTTCAGCCATGACCGTCGCTCCCACCCTCCGGCGGCTGCCGCTCAGACAGGCCACCCTTTCACATGCTAGATTTATCCGTCACCGGTCGAGTCAAGTATTCCAATGACAAGCAGCACCCGACCCGCCCGCGACGCTTTCTATTCCATCGGTGAACTGAGCCGCGAATTCGGCATCACCACCCGCGCTATCCGCTTCTACGAAAGCAAGGGACTGCTGTCCCCGCTCCGCTCCGGCAAGCGCCGCCTGTACCGCCGCCGGGACCGCACCCGCCTCAAGCTCATCCTGCGCGGCAAGCGCCTCGGCTTCACCCTGGACGAGATCAAGGAAACCTTCGATCTCTACGACCAGGCCCATGGCCAGGCCAAGCAGCTGCGCTATTACCTGAGCGTCCTGGAGCGCAAGCGCATCCAGCTGTTGCGGCACCGGCAGGACCTTGAGGACGCGCTGGCCGAACTCGAAGAATCCTACCAGCACTGCAAGGCCCTGCTCGAACGCCACGCCGAGGCATGACGTCCGGCAAGCTTACGTTTACGTAAAGAATATCCTGCCTCCCGGAATGGTGGAAGCCGCTGCTGCGCCGATGGTGCTGCAGCACACCCTCCGATACACCACCGCCCGCATGGAATAAAGCCGCACAAGCCGGCTCCCTGCCCGCCTGCTGCGGATGCCGCAACGCAACAACAAATTATGTTGACGCTTACGTAAACGACATCTAGATTGACTGAAACAACACGCCCGGCCAAGCACCGGAGCGCGACAGGAGGAGACAGGGTGCATACCGGCAAATCCATGCTCAGTGCCGGCGCACGGCGACCGATCGGGGCGGCGTACGGCTGCGCCTCAGGCCTTGGCCTGCCCGCCATCCGCCACCGCGTACCTGCCCGCCCTGCCCCCGCCCGGTTCTCCATCACAGCAATCACGCCGGCGGCGGCCAGCCCCCGGCACTCGCCGGCTGCGCGCAGCATGCCGGCGGCAAGGGCAGCGTGGCTTCGCACGCTGTAAAGTTCATGCCGAGAGAGAGGAAGCAGGCGTGGCAGCAGTAATTCCGACCGCCAGCCCGGAAACGATCCTGGCCTGCCGGAACGTCAGCCGCTGGTTCGGCGGCCTGCAGGCGCTCAGGGATGTCGACATCACGATCAATCGCGGCGAGATCTTCGGCCTGGTCGGCCCGAACGGCTCGGGCAAGACCACGCTGGTGAACGCCATCACCGGCTTCTACCCGCCACAGCAGGGTCAGATCCTGTTCGAAGGCCGTCCGCTGCACACCCTGAAACCGCACCAGATCGCCCAGCAGGGCATCGCCCGCACCTTCCAGAATGTCGCCCTGTTCAGGGGCATGAGCGTGCTCGACAACATCCTGCTCGGGCGGCACAACTTCATGCGGCCCAGCGTCATGGCCTCGTTGTTTTACTGGTGGTGGGCCCAGAAGGAGGAAGTCGCGCACCGCAACAAGGTCGAGGAAGTGATCGACCTGCTGCAGCTGGAGAGCGTGCGCGACGAACACGTCGACGTGATCCCGCTGGGCCTGCAGAAGCGCGTCGAACTGGCTCGCGCCCTGGCGGCCGAACCGCGTTTCCTGGTGCTGGACGAACCGATGGCCGGCATGAACCAGGAAGAAAAGGAGTACATGGTCCGCTTCATCATCGACGCGCAGGAAGCGCTGGGGCTGACCATCCTGCTCATCGAGCACCACATGGATGTCGTGACCGCCATCTGCGACCGGGTTGTGGTTCTCAACAACGGCGAAAAGATCGCTGAGGGGCCGGCCCGCGAAGCCATCAACGATCCCGCCGTGGTGGCGGCCTACATCGGGAAGGTCGACGATGCTGCCTAAAGTCCAACCTCTTGCAGCCAGCGGCGATCAGGCCGTGCTGCACCCGCACTGGCAACAGGACGATCATCTGATCGCCATCCTGGCCGACAACGCCCGCCGGTTCCCCGACCGGGTGGCGCTGCGCGAACGCGACCGCGGCATCTGGCAGGAATACAGCTGGCAGGATTATCTGGAGCAGGTGCTGAGCTTCGCCGCCGGGCTGGAGCAGCTCGGCATCCAGCCCGAGGACAACCTGCTGGTGATCGGCGACAACCGGCCGGCGCTGTATTTCGGCATGCTCGGCGCCATTGCCCTGCGAGCCGTGCCCTCTCCGGCCTATCCGGACACCGTGCCGGAGGAGCTGGCCGGACAGCTGAAGCGGGAGAGCATCCGCTACGCGCTGGCCGAGGACCTGGAGCAGGTCGACAAGCTGCTGCAGATCCGCGAGCAGTATCCCGAGCTCGGGACCATCATCTACGATGACCCCCGCGGCCTGGCCGGCAAGGAACCGCCAGGCGTGATCGCCTACACCGATGTCGTGGCCCGTGGCCGCGAGCGGCTGGCGCGCGAAAGCGGCCTGCGCGAGGATCTCCTCAGGCGGGCAACGGCGCACGATGTCGCCGTCCTGCTGCATTCCTCCGGCACCACGGGCACCCCCAAGGGCATCCCGCTCAAGCACGGCCATATCCTCGCCGCCGTCCGCAGCGCTGCCGAGGCCGGCTACTTCGAGGAGGGCGAGGTCCATATGGCCTACCTGCCGATGGCCTGGGTCGGCGACTTCATCTTCTCGGTCGGCGCGGCGCTGGTGCTGCGCTTTACCGTCAACATCCCGGAAGGCCAGGAAACGGCATTCCACGATCTGCGCGAGATCGCGCCGACGCTGTTCTTCTGCTCACCGCGCGCCTGGTCGAACATGCTCACCCGCATCCAGGTCGGCATGGACGAATCGACCGGCCTCAAGCGCTGGCTGTACCGGTATTTCATGCCGTTTGCGATCGAGCTGGAGCGGCGGCGCCTGGAAGGCCAGGCGCCGACCGCCGGCGAGCGGCTGAAGCGCGCCATCGGCGAAATCCTGATCTACGGCCCGATCAAGGATCACCTCGGGCTGGCACGGGTCCGGCACCCCTACACCGCCGGCGAAGCCATCGGCGAGGACGTGTTCCTGTTCTTCCGGGCGCTTGGCCTCAACCTGCGGCAGTTCTACGGCCAGACCGAGAACTGCGCGCTGGCGGCCGCGCAGTCCGCCGACGAGATCAAGCTGCACACGGTCGGCCGGCCCTTCCCCGGGCTGGAGGTGAAGATCGCCGACAACGGCGAGATCCTGATGCGCGGCGAAAACGTCTTCGACGGCTACTACCAGCATCCCGAGGCGACTGCCGAGACCCTGCGCGACGGCTGGCTGCACACCGGCGACGCCGGCTACATGGAAGACGACGGCCAGCTGGTGGTGCTGGGCCGCGTGTCGGAAGTGGTCCACACCGCGGGCGGCGAGCGCTACATCCCGACCTATATCGAGAACCGCCTCAAGTTCAGCCACTACATCAAGGATGCCTGCATCCTCGGCAGCGGCCGCGACTATCTGGCCGCCATCGTCTGCATCGATCTGCAGGCGGTCGGCCACTGGGCGCAGGAGAACGGCGTGCCCTACACCTCCTATGCCGACCTGTCGCAGCGGCCGGAGGTGATCGGGCTGATCGCCGGGGTCATCGAGCGCACCAACACGGTGCTGCCGGAAGCCCAGCGCATCCGCCGCTTCGTCAACCTCCACAAGGAGTTCGATCCGGACGACGGCGAAGTGACGCGCACCCGCAAGCTGCGCCGCAACGTCATCGACGAGCACTACAAGGCGATCATCGACGCCATCTACGCCGGCGCCGACGAGATCGAGTTCGAAGCACAGATCACCTACGAGACCGGCGAGTCCGGCGTGCTCAAGCGGACCCTGGCGATCCGCGACCTGGCCGTGGAGGAGGCTTGACCATGGCGTATTTCCTGGAGCTGCTGATCAACGGCGCGCTCACCGGCCTGATGTACAGCCTGGTGGCGCTCGGCATCGTGCTCATCTACAAATCCGCCGGCGTGCCCAACCTGGCCCAGGGCGCCATGGTCATGCTCGGCGCCTATGCCACCTGGTCCCTGGTGAGCTATGCCGGCATGCCGGTCTACCTGGCGATGCTGATCGCTGCCGTGCTGATGTTCGGCTTCGGCCTGCTGGCCGAGCGGCTGCTGCTGCGCAGGATGGTGGGCCAGCCCATCATCATGATCGTGATGCTGACCCTGGGCCTGGAGATCTTCATCCGCGGCTTCGGGCCCGGCCTGCTCGGCGCCGCTCCCAAGCAGCTGGATCTGGGCATCGACCTGATGCCGGTGGTGATCGGCGACATCTTCATCAACCGAGCCTACCTGATCGGCGGCGTGCTGGCCCTGGTGCTGATCGCCGCCTCGCTGCTGTTCTTCCGGACCCGCATGGGCACCAAGCTGCGGGCGGTGTCGGACGACCACGTCTCCAGCTGGGCGGTCGGCATCTCCGTGGAGCGGGCGATCGGCATTTCCTGGGGGCTGGCCGGGGTCGCCGCGGTCGCCGCCGGCGTGCTGTGGGGCTCAGTGCAGGGCATCGACTGGACGCTGTCGACGCTGCTGTTCCCGGCCATCGCGGTGGTGATCCTGGGCGGCCTGGACAGCATCCTCGGCGTGCTGCTGGGCGGCCTGATCGTCGGCATCCTCGGCAGCGTGGCGCCGGGCTATCTGGACCAGCTGGCCGGCGGCGGCACCCGCGACGTGGTCACCTCGCTGATCATCCTGCTCACCATCATGTTCCGGCCGCACGGCATGTTCGGCCGCGAAGACATCGAGAGGGTCTAATTCATGTTCTACCGACTCTCCGGCATCCACCACACCCGCTACGAGAGCGCCCGCCAGCTCTGGCCCATCCCGATGGACCGCTGGCAGATCTACGTGCTGCTGGCGCTCGGGCTGGCGGCGCCGCTGCTGTTCTCCGGCCTGTACCTGACCAGCTATCTGCTGCCCTGGCTGATCATGAGCGCCGCAGCGCTGTCCCTGACCCTGCTGATGGGCATCGCCGGCCAGCTGCATTTCGGCTTCGCCGCGGTCATGGCGATCGGCGCCTACAGCAGCATCCATCTGGTCCGGGCGGGCGTGCCATTCGAGCTGGCGCTGCTCGGCGCCGGCGCCATCGCCGCCGTCATCGGCAGCGTGTTCGGCGCCGCCGCACTGCGGGTGAAAGGCCTGTATCTGGTCATGGCGACGCTGGCCATGCAGTACCTGGTGGACTGGACCATCATCAACGTGCCGGCCATCAGCGGCGGCGCCCAGGCCACCCTGCAGACGCCGGCCGTGCGTTTCCTGTTCATGCCGCTGGCATCCGATGTATCGCGCTACTACCTGGCGCTCGGCTGGGTGGTGCTGGTGACGCTGCTGATCCTCAACATCAAGCGCACCAGCCTCGGCCGCGCCCTGGTCGCGGTCCGCGACAAGGACTTCGCCGCCGCCGTGATCGGCGTCGACACCGTCAAGTACAAGCTGCTGGCCTTCTTCACCAGCTCCTTCCTGGGCGGCGTGACCGGCGCGGTACTGGCGTTCTGCTACTACCGGGCGGTGACTCCGGAGCAGTTCACCTTCAACGTGTCCATCCAGCTGGTGGCCATGGTGCTGGTCGGCGGCCTGGGCAGCGTGCTGGGCGCCTATCTCGGCGCCGGCTTCGTGCTGCTGGTGCCCATCGTGCTGACCAACGTGGTGGCCTTCCTGGCCGGCGCTGGCTGGCTGTCGGTCTCCACCAACCTGCTCGCGCATATCCCGCTGATGGTCTACGGCGCCCTGATCATCGGCTTCCTGCTGTTCGAGCCGCTCGGGCTCGCCAAGATCTACGACAACATCCGCAATTACTTCCTGGTCTGGCCATTCCGCCATTCCCGGAGCTGACCGGCGCTTTAACGTCACGACAACGACAAAACCGGCAAGGAGGAGTCAACATGAAGCGCTTCATCAAGGGACTGGCTGCCGCGGCAGTCCTCACCACCGCCGGCCTGGGCGCGGCCCAGGCGCAGAAGGCACCGATCAAGTTCGGCCTGTTGCTGGATTTCACGGCCGTCTACACCTTCCTGACCAACGAGTACAGCCAGGGCCAGCGTGACTACCTGACCCTGATCAACGACCAGGGCGGCATCAACGGCCACCGGGTCGAAGGCATCGTGGTGGACCACGGCAACCAGCCGCAGCGCGGCATCGAGGCCTATAACAGGGTCAGCCGCGACGGCGCCGTGCTGGTGGACTTCCTCAGCACGCCGGTCTCGCGCGCCATGGTGAACCGGGTGCTGGACGACAAGATCGTCATGATCACCGCCCTGCACGGCCGCGGCGACGCCAGCGACGGCGAGGTGTTCCCCTACATCTTCCCGCTGATGGCCACCTACTGGTCGCAGGCGGCGCTGCTGGCCGAATACATCGAGCAGCACGGCGGCGGCCTCAAGGGCAAGAAGATCGCCCACGTCTATATCGACTCGCCGTTCGGCCGCGAGCCGCTGCCCATCCTCCAGGACCTGGCCAAGGAAAAGGGCTTCGACCTGCGCACCTTCCCCTACGCCAGCCCGGGTAACGAGCAGTCGGCGACCTGGTCCGAAGTGCGCCGCTTCCGGCCGGACTACGTGTTCATCTGGGGCGCTGGCGGCGGCCAGTCGGTGTCGGTCCGCGAGGCGATCCGCAACGGCATCAAGCCGGATCAGATCCTGTCGGTGGTGTGGCTGGCCGAGACCGACATGCGCACGGTCGGCGAACAGCGCGCCAAGGGCGTGAAGCGCTTCGAGGCGGTGGCCACCGGCACCGACCTGCCGCTGATCAAGGAGATCCTCGCCAAGGTCGTGGATGCCGGCAAGGGCGCCGGTCCGCGCGAGAACGTCGGCACCACCTACTACAACATCGGCGTCGCCACCATGGCCGCGTCGGTGGAGGCGGCCCGGCTGGCGCTGGAGAAGTTCGGTGCCCCGCTCACCGGCGACAAGCTGCGCCAGGGCTTCGAGATGATCAAGGATTTCGACGCCCAGGGCCTGATGCCGCCGGTCACCTTCTCGCAGAAGGACCACCAGGGCGGCGGCCGCGGCCGGGTGTCGCAGTGGAACGGTAGCGCCTGGGAGCCGGTAACCGACTGGCATGCCGCCTACCAGGAGCTGGTCTGGCGCGAAATCCACAGAGACTCCGCGAAGTTCAAGGAGAGCCGGTAAACATGCTGACCCTGAGCAATGTCGAGGTCGTCTACGACAAGGTGTTCCTCGCCATTAAAGGGGTCTCGCTGGAAGTCGGGGATGGCGACATGGTCGCCCTCCTCGGCGCTAACGGCGCCGGCAAGAGCACCACGCTCAAGACCATCAGCGGTCTGCTGGCGCCGGAGCGCGGCGAGGTCACCCGCGGCGAGGTGAGATTCCAGGGCGAGAACATCGTCGGCCTGGGCGCACCGGAGCGCGTGGCGCGCGGGCTGGTGCATGTGCTGGAAGGCCGGCGCATCTTCGGCCACCTCACGCCCGACGACAACCTGCTGGCGGCCTTCCGCGCCGGCGGCTCACGCCAGCGGCTGAACGAGCTGCGGGAGCGGGTCTATCACTACTTCCCGCGGCTCAAGGAGCGGGCGCGGACCAAGGCCGGCTATCTCTCCGGCGGCGAGCAGCAGATGCTGGCCATCGGCCGGGCGCTGATGACCGAGCCCAAGCTGATCATGCTGGACGAGCCCAGCCTGGGACTGTCGCCACGGCTGGTGCAGGAGATCTTCGCCATCATCCGCGAGATCAACGCGCAGGAAGGCGTCAGCGTGCTGCTGGTGGAGCAGAACGCGACCGCCGCGCTGGAGATCGTCAAGCACGCCTACCTGATCGAGAACGGCCACATCGTCATGGCCGGCTCGGCCGAAACCCTCAAGCAGAACCCTGACGTCCAGGAGTTCTACCTGGGCGGCACCGGCAAGGTCGATTACCACAACGTCAAGCACTACCGCCGCCGTAAACGCTGGCTGGCCTGAGGCCCGGAGGCTCAACCGATGACCGCATCCACCGTCAACAGCCGCTTCCCGGTCCCTGAAGTCGCCTCGCTGCCGGCCGACCTGATAGCGCGGATCGAGGAACTGCAGGAAAAAATGGGGTTCGTCCCCAACGTCTTCCTCGCCCTCGCGCATCGCCCGGACGAGCTGCGCGCTTTCATTACCTACCACGATCTGCTGATGGACAAGGCCGAGGGGCTGACCAAGGCCGAGCGCGAGATGATCGTGGTCGCGACCAGCGCCGCCAACGGCTGCCTGTACTGCACCGTCTCCCACGGAGCCTTCCTGCGCATCCGCTCGAAGCAGCCGCAACTCGCCGATCAGGTTGCCGTCAACTACCGGGAAGCGCCGCTCACTCCCAGGCAGCGGATCATGCTGGATTACGCCACCAAGCTCGCCGCCACGCCCTGGCTGGTGGAGGCGGAGGATCTGGAGCGCCTGGCGGAAGCCGGCTTCGACCAGGAAGAGATCTGGGACATCGGCGCCATCACCGCCCTGTTCGCCATGTCCAACCGCCTTGCCTCGCACACGGGGATGCATCCCAACCCCGAGTTCTACGGCATGGCCCGCTGACGCGGACTCGTTGCAATGACCGCCCTGGCGATGCGCCATCTGGGCATCCGTTCCGGTTGACCGCAACGTCGCTGGCCACGGCGGCGTCTCCCCTGGCCAACAGCGATGTCGTTGTATTACGTTTACGTAAACGAAAGTAGCCAGCCGCTCGAGCCGCACTCCCCGCGGCCGGCCGGCATCCCCTGGAGGAGTCACGATGAGCCAGTTTCCGTCCCTGAATTTCGCGCTCGGCGAAGATATCGACATGCTGCGCGAGACGGTGGCGTCCTTCGCTGCCCGCGAGATCGCTCCCCGCGCCGCCGAGATCGACAGGAGCAACGAGTTTCCCGCCGATCTCTGGCGCAAGCTGGGCGAACTGGGCCTGCTCGGCATCACCGTCGGCGAGGAATACGGCGGCAGCAACATGGGCTATCTGGCCCACATCGTCGCCATGGAAGAGATCTCCCGCGCCTCCGCGTCGGTGGGGCTGTCCTACGGCGCCCACTCCAATCTCTGCGTCAACCAGATCCGCCTGAACGGCACCGAGGAGCAGAAGCGCAAGTATCTGCCGAAGCTGATCTCGGGCGAGCATGTCGGCGCGCTGGCGATGTCGGAACCGGGAGCCGGCTCCGACGTGGTGTCGATGCGCCTGCGCGCGGAAAAGCGCGGCGACCGCTACATCCTCAACGGCAACAAGATGTGGATCACCAACGGGCCGGATGCGGACACCCTGGTGGTGTACGCCAAGACCGACCCGGACGCCGGCAGCCGCGGCATCACCGCCTTCCTCATCGAACGCGGCTTCAAGGGCTTCTCCACCGCGCAGAAACTCGACAAGCTGGGCATGCGCGGCTCCAATACCTGCGAGCTGGTGTTCGAGGACTGCGAGGTGCCCGAGGAGAA
>JAJUFY010000325.1 GCA_029263635.1 Ectothiorhodospiraceae bacterium
CCCCTCACCCACGTGCGGGAGAAGGCCGGGGGGCCGCTCCTACTGTGGGATAGGGACCATATGGCAGGGATTAGGTATTGCTGGACGCCACCTTAGCGGCGCAGCACCTGCAGCAGGTCCTCCAGTTCCATCCGCATCTGGCGGATCACCTGCTGGGTCTGCGACAGGTCCTCCTTGGCCTCGTTGCCGGACAGCCGCTGCCGGGCTCCACCGATGGTGAAGCCCTGCTGGTACAGCAAGGAGCGGATCTGCCGGATCAGCATCACATCCTGACGCTGATAGTAGCGCCGGTTGCCACGGCGCTTGACCGGCTTGAGCTGCGGGAATTCCTGTTCCCAGTAGCGGAGCACGTGCGGCTTGACCGCACAGAGCTCGCTCACCTCGCCGATAGTGAAATACCGTTTGGCCGGAATCGGCGGCAACTCGTCATTGTTCGACGTTTCCAGCATATGCTTCCACGCGCGCCTTTAGTTTCTGGCCCGGGCGGAAGGTCACCACGCGGCGTGCAGAGATCGGGATCTCTTCGCCGGTCTTGGGGTTCCTGCCGGGGCGCTGGTTCTTGTCACGCAGGTCGAAGTTGCCGAAACCGGAGAGCTTGACGGGGGTTCCGGACTCCAGGGCGCTTCGGATCTCCTCGAAGAAGCATTCCACCAGCTCTTTGGCTTCGCGCTTGTTGAGGCCAACTTCTTCGAACAGACGCTCCGCGAGGTCCGCTTTGGTCAACGCCATCTGTCTCTACTCCCGTAAAACCGCGCCGAGCTCCTGACTCAGACGCTCGACCGTACGGCCGATGACCCCGTCCACGTCTTCGTCGGTAAGAGTGCGCGAAGAATCCTGTAAAATCAAGCCAATGGCCAGGCTGCGGCTGCCCTCGGGTATTCCCTTGCCGCGGTAGACGTCGAACACGAATACCCGTCTCAGCAGCTCGCCGGCCGCCTGCCGGACCACATCCAGCACCGCCTCCGCCGGGGTCTCGTCCCGCACCACCACCGCCAGGTCGCGGCGGATCGACGGGAAGCGCGACAGCGGCTGGAAGGCCGGCGTACGGGCGGCAGTGACCGCATCCAGCAGCAGCTCGAACACGAAGGTGCGGCCGTCCAGATCGAGCTTGCGCTCCAGTTCCGGATGCAGCGCGCCCAGCCAGCCGATCTCCTGCCCGTCGCGCAGCACACGGGCCGACTGGCCGGGATGCAGCGCCGGATGCCGGGCAGGCTCGAAGCGGAACCGTTCCGGCGCGCCGGTAAGCGCCAGCAGCGCCTCGACGTCGCCCTTGATGTCGTAGAAATCCACCGCCGTTTCCGGCGCGCCCCACTGCTCGGGCAGCCGGGTGCCGGTGGCGATGCCGCCGATCATCCGCTCCTGCGCCAGATCGTCCAGTCCGCCGCGGAAGCGCAGCCCGAGCTCGAACAGCCGCACCCGCGGCTGCTGGCGGTTCTGGTTGTACAGCGCTGCAGCCACCAGGCCGGGCCAGAGGCTGGTGCGCATCACCGACAGGTCGGCGGAAATCGGGTTCGCCAGCGCCAGCGGCGTCTGCTCGGGGTCGAGCAGCTGCTGCAGCTTGGGATCGACGAAGCTGTAGGTAATCGCTTCCTGATAGCCCCGATCGACCAGCAAGGCCCGCAGCCGGCGCTGGGCAATACGGTTCTCCGGCTGCGGCGCCACCGCCGCTTCCTGTAACGCCCGCCGCGCCGGAATGCGCTCATAGCCCCAGACCCGGGCCAGTTCCTCGATCAGGTCGACCTCGATGCCGAGATCGAAGCGGAAGCTCGGAATGCGCACCTTCCAGCCGCCGTTGCCGGCCGTCACCTCCAGCCCCAGCCGGGCGAGAATCGCCTCGACCTCCGCGGCGGGGATGGCAATGCCGAGCACCCGCTCGATGCGCTCGGCCCGCAGTTCGATCTCCGCCACTGTCGGCAGCTGACCGGTCTCGACCGCTTCGACCACCGGCCCGGGCTGGCCGCCGGTAATCTCGATGATCAACTGGCTGGCCCGCTCGATCGCGCGCCGCTGCAACGCGTAGTCGACGCCGCGCTCGAAGCGGTGGGAGGAATCGGTATGCAGGCCGTACTGGCGTGCCCGGCCGGCGATTGCTTCCGGTGCGAAGAAGGCACTCTCCAGCAGGATATCGCGGGTGCCGTCGCCCACCGAGGTCGGCTCGCCGCCCATGATGCCGGCCAGCGCGACCGGTCGGCTGTGGTCCGCGATCACCAGGGTGTCGTCGCGCAGCGTGACGGTCTGGCCGTTGAGCAGCTCCAGCGTCTCGCCGTTGCGCGCCTTGCGCACCACGATGCCGCCGTCGATGGTGGCCAGATCGAAGGCGTGCATGGGCTGGCCGAGTTCGAGCATCACGTAGTTGGTGACGTCCACCACCGGGCCCAGGCTGCGGATGCCGGCGCGGCGCAGCCGCTCGACCAGCCACATCGGCGATGCCGCCTTCACGTCCACGCCGCGGATGATGCGGCCGAGGTAGCGCGGGCAGGCGTGCGGCGCCTCCAGGCGGATGTCCAGGCGGTCGTCGATGGCTGCGGCGACCTCGGGCACTGCCGGCTCGGTCACCGGCAGCTCGTACAGCACGCCCACTTCGCGGGCGATGCCGCGCATGCCCAGGCAATCGCCGCGGTTGGGAGTCAGGTCGACCTCGATGATCTGGTCGTCCAGCCCCAGCCAGTCGCGCAGATCGGTGCCCACCGGCGCATCCGCCGGCAGTTCCAGCAGGCCGCTGCC
>JAJUFY010000447.1 GCA_029263635.1 Ectothiorhodospiraceae bacterium
GCGGCAACATCCGTGCGGTGATGAGCGAGCTGCGCCGCCTGGAGGACAGCTACCGGCGGGTGGTGATTGCCGGCGGCGGCAACATCGGCGAGCGCCTGGCCGAGGCCATCGAGAGCCGCTACCAGGTGAAGATCATCGAGATGAACCCGGCCCGCTGCCGCTATCTCTCGGATACCCTGGACAGCACCGTCATCCTGCAGGGCAGTGCTTCGGATCGGGACCTGCTGATCGAGGAGAACATCAGCGATGCCGATGTGTTCCTGGCGCTGACCAACGACGACGAGGCCAACATCATGTCGTCCCTGCTGGCCAAGCGTCTCGGTGCGCGCAAGGTGATGTGCATCATCAACAACCCGGCCTACGTCGACCTGGTGCAGGGCGGCGACATCGACATCGCCATCAGTCCCCAGCTGGCCACCATCGGCACGCTGCTGACCCACGTGCGGCGCGGCGACATCGTCAGTGCGCACTCGCTGCGCCGCGGTGCCGCTGAAGCCATCGAGGTGATCGCCCATGGCGATGTCCGCTCCAGCAAGGTGATCGGCCGGCCGATCGGCAAGATCGTACTGCCGCCGGGTACCACCATCGGCGCGGTGATTCGCGACGAACAGGTGCTGATTGCCCACGACAGCACAGTGATCGAGTCCGGCGACCACGTCATTCTCTTCCTCGTCGACAAGAAGCATATCCGCGATGTGGAACGGCTGTTCCAGGCCGGCCTGACCTTCTTCTGAGCCGCTCTCGGGCCAGCCTGGCGAAGCGCCGGCTGGCGGACCGAAGCGGCAGTTGATATTTGCGCGAACCAAATTCCCGCCAAATAAGTCAATCATTGCGGCTATTCGCTTCAATTGGCCACTGGATTTCCGTTTGCCGGCCGGCTTTTGTATCCTCCGGGTCAGGAGCAAAAGCGGCTCCGTCCCAGACAGCCCACGAAGAGCGAGGCGTTCAACCGCGAGACATCTGTCGTTGATGCTGCATCGACAATCCCAGAACTGCCTCCTAGCCAATAAGGTCAGCCGCCGGCCGGCCCCTAGAACAACACAGGAGAAACACCCATGAGGAACCATGCCATCTCACCCATTTCCCGGCTTCTGATCGGCTGTACGGCCCTCGCCAGTATCACGATCAGCAGCCTGACCCAGGCCGATACCCTGGACAAGATCAAGGAAAACAGCAGCGTCCGCATCGGCTATGCCAACGAAACCCCCTTTGCTTACACCGCCCTCGATGGCAGCGTCACCGGCGAGTCGCCCGAAATCGTCGAGAAGATCTTCCAACGGATGGGCATCGAGACCATCAAACCCGTCCTCACCGAGTGGGGCTCACTGATCCCCGGCCTGCGCGCCAGCCGCTTCGACCTCATCGCCGCCGGCATGTACATCACGCCCGAGCGCTGCAAGCAGGTACTGTTCACCGATCCGCATTACCAGTTGCCCGATACCCTGCTGGTGAAGACCGGCAACCCGAAGAACCTGCGCAGCTACGCCGATATCGCCAATGACCCCGAAGCCAAGCTGGCGATCATGTCCGGCACCGTCAACCTGGCCTATGCGCGTGAAGCCGGCATCAAGGACTCGCAGATCGTCCAGGTGCCCGACACCACTTCGCAACTGCAGGCCGTGCGTACCGGCCGCGCCGATGCCGCGATCGGCACCCAGCTGACCATGAAAGGCCTGGCCGAGA
>JAJUFY010000283.1 GCA_029263635.1 Ectothiorhodospiraceae bacterium
ACAATCGCGACGTCTTTCAGGAAGCGCCGGCCGAGCAGGGCGGGGTAATTGAATTCGCCGCGGTCGGTGAGCGAGAACTCGGTCGTGTGGTGACTGCCGTTCAGGCAGAACGGCAACTGCACCACGTAGCGCTCCTGGGAAGGCGCGCCCTTGCGCTTGACCAGCACCCTCCGCGCCACGGGCCGTTCGAGCACCACCGCCCGCAGCGTCGTGTCGCCGGGGGCATGATCGCTGACCGGAACGCGGAAACGTACCCAGTTCTCGCCGTCGCGCTCGAAGGGCTCGACATCCACCGCATGCAGCGAGGAGGTCAGCGCGCCGGTATCCAGCCTTGCCTTCAGCCGCAGCCCGACCGGCTCCAGCGTGATCCATTCGACGAAGCCGAGCAGTATGCGGTGGTCGGGATGGGCAAGGCCGGGCAGGGCGGTCAGGAACGCGGTCAGCGCGATGACGATGATTCTCATAGGTTCGAAGCTTTGTTGGCATGACGGCAGGGCGGGGCCGGCGCCTGGACCGTGGCGGGGCGCGGAGGCCGCTCCGCACTGTCTTGGTCGTAACTGGGGCTATTCTGCCAGCATCAAGAGGCCTATCTGGCATGCTGTCGCCATTGGGCGACAAGAAAATTGCGGTTGCGGTCGACATCCACAGCCTTCTTGATCGGCGGAGGCAGTTTGCTGCCGCAGCGGTCGCGAAGGCCCGGATCCGGCCGCAAAGCAAGGGCAGGGCCCGGCTTACAGCGCTTTCCGGAAGGTCAGGTTGATGCGGCAGGCGCCGGTCGCCGGATGCGCGCCTTCGGCCAGCGGCGCGATGCCGTGGAAGGCCAGACGCGCCGGACCGCCCCAGACCACCACGTCGCCATGCGCAAGCCGGTGGCGGCGCGGCCGGTCGCCGCGCCGTCTGCCGCCGAACAGGAACACCGCCGGCAACCCGAGCGAGACCGACACCACCGGTGCCCGCAAGTCGGGCTCGTCCCGGTCCTGGTGCAGGGACAGGCGGCTGCCCGGCGCGTAGCGGTTGATCAGGCAGGCATCCGGCACGAAGCCGGCAAAGCCGGCTTCCGCGGCCGCCCGGGCAGCGAGTTCGGCAAAGGCCGCCGGCATGGCCGGCCACGGTCGGCCGGTGTCGGGATCGGTAGGTTGATAGCGATAGCCGCGGCGATCGCTCACCCAGCCGACCCGGCCGCAGTTGGTCATGGCCACCGACATGCGGTAGCCGCCCGGCGTGATCATGTGGCGGAAGGGCGCCGCGGTGGTGATCGCGTCAATCGCCTGCAGCAGCTCTTCGGCCGCGTCACCGGCATAGCCGCGCAGCAGCAGCGCGCCGTCGGCAAGCGGCTCCCGGGCCGGGACGTCGGAGTAGCCGAACAGGTCGTCGATCATTGTTCCGCTCTGCTTCGGCCGATCAGGCCGACTCCTCCGCCTCGCGTTCCAGCAGCGCGCGCTTGCGCTCGATACCCCAGCGGTAGCCGGACAGGCCGCCGTCGCTGCGCACCACCCGGTGGCAGGGGATAGCGACCGCAATGGTATTGGTCGCGCAGGCCCGCGCCACCGCGCGTACCGATTTCGGGATGCCGAGCCGGGCGGCGAGCTCGGCATAGCTGACGGTGGTGCCGGCCGGAATCTGCCGCAGTGCCTGCCATACCCGCTGCTGGAAGGCTGTGCCGCGGATGTCCAGCGGCAGGTCGAGATGGGCGGTCGGGCGTTCGACGAAGCCGACCACCTGTGCCACCAGCCGCTCGAACTCGGCATCGCCGCCAATCAGTTCGGCGCGGGGAAAGCTGTCCTGCAGTTCGCGCAGCAGCGCGTCGGGGTCGTCGCCCAGCAGGATCGCGCACACCCCGCGGTCGGTCGCCGCCACCAGAACGGCGCCGAGCGAGCACTGGCCGACCGCAAAGCGGATGCGGGCATTGGCGCCGCCGGCCCGGAACTCGCCGGGCCGCATGCCCAGCACCTGCGGCGCGGCGGCGTAGAAGCGACCGCTGGAGCTGTAGCCGGCATCGTAGATGGCGGTCGTGACGCTGTCCGCCTCGGCAAGCGCGGAGCGGAGCCGCTGGTTTCGCCGCGCGAGGGCGTAGGCGCGCGGAGTCACGCCGACCACGGCCTTGAATACCCGATGGAAGTGATAGCGGCTCATCTGCGCGGCCTGCGCCAGCGTGTCCAGGTCCGGTATGTCGTCGGCAGCATCGATCAGCCGGCAGATCTCGGCCATTTTTGCGGCGTACTGCTCGGTCAGTGAGGGCTGGTCGGGCCGACAGCGCTTGCAGGGGCGGAAGCCGTCGCGCTCGGCATCGGCGCGGCTGGCATAGAAGGTAACGTGCTCGCGCCGGGCGGTCCGGGAGGGGCAGGAAGGGCGGCAATACACGCCCGTGGTCCGCACCGCGTAGTAGAAACGGCCGTCGGCGCTGGGGTCGCGGCTGACCACGGCGGCCCAGTATGCCTCGTCGGCGGACGGTAGATGGTGCGCGGTCTGTTCCATGCTGCGTTCCTCGCCTGTACGCCGGTCGATCGGCCTATGGTAACGCCACGCCGGCCTGCCGCACTCCGCGCCTTGCTCCCGAATCCGCCCGCGGCTCACAGCGCAGGAGCGGCCTGCTACCATGGCCGGCGTCCACCGCTGCCCGCAACCCCCATGACCGCTGCCACGACCATTCACAATAGCCTTGGCCGAGCGCTGTTCGACATGACCTGGCCGATGATCTTCGGCGTGCTGGCGCTGATGAGCTACCAGCTGGTCGACAGCATCTTCATCAGCCGGCTCGGCGTCGGTCCGCTGGCGGCGCTCGGCTTTACGGTGCCGGCCAACCAGCTGGTGATCGGCATCCAGGTCGGCGTCGGCGTCGCCACCACGGCGCTCCTGTCGCGGGCGCTGGGAGCCGGGGACGAGGCACGCGCACGGCGGCTCGGCGGCCTGGTGGTAGTAGCCGGCGGCCTGGTGCTGCTGCTGGTCTGCCTGGTGCTCTGGCTGCTGCGCTCGGCGCTGCCGCTCGCGCTTGGCGCCGATCCGCGGCTGCTGCCGCAGATCCACGGCTACTGGCTGCCCTGGCTCGCCAGTGCCTGGGTCGGGGCCATGCTGTACTTCGGCTACAGCGTCTGTCGCGCGAACGGCGACACGCGGCTGCCGGGGCTGATGATGGTGCTGACCAGCCTGGCGAACCTGGTGCTGGATCCGTTGTTCATCTTCACCTTGGGCTGGGGGCTGCCGGGCGCTGCGCTCGCCACCCTGGCCGCCTTCGGCGGCGGTGCCGTGGTGGTCTACTGGCGGCTG
>JAJUFY010000109.1 GCA_029263635.1 Ectothiorhodospiraceae bacterium
ATGCCCAGCACCAGGACCAGGCGCATGGTCAGGCGGCTGCCGGCCTGGCCGCGGCGGTGCTGGCGCAGCAGCAGCCAGCCATTGCCGGCAATCAGACCGACCAGCAGCAGCAGGCAGACGGCATTGATCAACAGCAGCCAGAGGTAGAGGCTGCCGAACCGGACCGAGTTCTGCGTGGCCTCGCTCAGCAGTACCAGCGATACCAGCAGCAGCAGGCACAAGCCGATCCGCAGCCAGGCCTGGCCGGAGAGTCGCTTCAAGCCTCGAATCGCCATCGGTGCCATTCACTCAACAGCCGCCACTGGGGCGAGAGGTAAGCGGCCGTCTTCAGCGGCGGCGGCAGGTTGTCGACATCGAGCCCGGCCCGCAGCCAGAGCTCGTACTGCTGATCCTGATTCAGGAGGCTGCGGTCGATGATGGGCAGCGCCCGCACCGTGCCCAGCTCGGTCAGCGCGCTGGCCCGGCTGGTGAAGCTCCGGTGTTCGCCGGTATTGAGGTTGGTGAGGACATAGCGCCGACTCAGGGCGTGATAGCGAACCCGATAGCGCTGGGTAAGGGTGGCGATTTTCTCATCGAACCACAGCGGCCGTGGGCGGACGAGCTCGATGTCGAGCTCGAAGGTCAGCGGTACGCCGCTTTCCAGCGCTTCGCGGGCGGCGGTGCTGAGCTGGAAGTCGATGTCGGCATTGAGAAGATAGACCCCGTCGCGCAGCACCAGCTCGCCGCCGAGCACTTCGAAAGCGTGCGGGTCAAGCTGCTGTGCTGCCGCTGAGGTAAGCGATCCCGCCAGCAGGCAGCTCCAGAGTCCGGCCAGCATCGTGAAGCGGACAGCGTGCCCGAGCGCCTTCACGACTTAGCAAGACACCCATAATAGAAGCCGTCCATCCCTGCCTCGCCTGTCAGGATGTAGTGGCCGCCGGCACGCGCTTCGCCCAGGTCCAGGGCGAGCGGCTGCATGCGAGCGTCGGGCCGGTGTGCGATGAAATCAGCGAGCAACCGCTCGTTCTCTTCCGGCAGCACCGAGCAGGTCGCGTAAACAAGCTTACCGCCCGGACGCAACAACGGCCACAGCGCATCCAGCAGCCGGCGCTGGGTCGCCGCCAGTGCCGGCAGGTCATCCGCCCGGCGCAGCCATTTGATGTCGGGATGCCGGCGGATCACGCCGCTGCCGGAGCAGGGAGCGTCGAGCAGGATACGGTCGAAGGGACGGCCATCCCACCACTGTTCCGGGCGGCTGGCGTCGCCGGCCCGTACAGTGGCCGCGAGCCCGAGGCGCCGGAGGTTCTCCTCGATGCGGGCGAGGCGCTCGGGAGCGATGTCCAGTGCCACCAGCTCGCCGATGGCCGGATAGCGCTCGAGCAGATGGCAGGTCTTGCCGCCGGGGGCGGCGCAGGCGTCCAGCACCCGGCCGCCGTCGGGCACGTCCAGCAAGGCCGCGGCTTGCTGGGCGGCGGCGTCCTGTACCGACACCAGACCGTCGGCAAAGCCGGGCAGGCGCTCGACAGGCAGCGGCGACTCCAGCAGCAGCGCGTCCGGCGCCGCCGCCAGCGGCCGCGCAGCAATGCCCTGCTCCGCCAGCTGCGCCAGGTAGGCTTCCGGCGTGGTCCGCCGGCGATTGACGCGCAGGGTCATCGGCGGGCGGCGGTTGTTCTCCTCGAGCAGGCGTTGCCAGTGCTGCGGCCAGGCGGCCTGGTAGCGGGCGACCAGCCAGGGCGGGTGCGCCCAGCGGGTAGCGGGGGTCGAGTCGACTGCCGCGAGCAGCGCGTCGCGCTCGCGCAGGAAGCGGCGCAGCACGGCGTTGATCAGCCCGACCGCCCAGGTCTTGTTCAATCGGCGAGCGACTTCGGCGGTGG
The DNA here is from genome assembly GCA_029263635.1 of Ectothiorhodospiraceae bacterium. Classification (GTDB taxonomy): domain Bacteria; phylum Pseudomonadota; class Gammaproteobacteria; order Nitrococcales; family AK92; genus JAAYIK01. The sequence continues at coordinate 1,854 of JAJUFY010000109.1, forward strand.
CGGCCACCGCGGCGTGCGGCGGGGTACGCAGTTCGATGCACTGGTAAAGGCCGACGGTGGCCAGCAGCCCGATGTCCCGGTCGCGAGCCTTCAGCGGCTTGGTCAGCAGCAGGTCGCGCAGCGCCGCCAAGCGCGAATACCAGCGCAGGACGCCGTATACCAGCTCCCTGGCCAGCGACTGCTCCGGCCCGGTCGGCACTGACGGCAGCACCTCGTCCAGTGTCTCGCTCAGCGAGCGGCCGTCGAATACCCGCCCGAGCATGTGCACGGCCGCGGTGCGTGCGTCCATCCGAGCCTTGCCTGCCGGCGGGCGCATCATTCCAGCCGATCGCCGGGACGGAGCGGATGACCGTTGAGGAAATCGGCTGCCGGCAGCGGCCGGCCGCCCGGCGCCTGCAGCCGGATCAGGCGCAGAACGCCTTCCGCGGTGGCGACATCGATGCCGTCGCGGCCGGCGGCGACGATCTCGCCCGGTGCCGCAGCAGTGGGCCCGGGCAGCGCCGCGGCCTGCCAGATCCGCAGGATGCGTCCCGCCAGCCGCGTTTCGGCGACCGGCCAAGGATTGAACGCGCGCACCTGCCGTGCCAGCGCGGCCGCCGGGCGCTGCCAGTCGAGCGGGGCTTCGTCCTTGCTGAGCTTGTCGGCGTAAGTGGCCGCCGCGTCGTCCTGCGGTACCGGCGTCAGCCGGCCGGCGGCGATGTCGGGCAGCACTTCGACCAATAGCTCGGCACCCAGCACCGCCAGGCGGTCGTGCAGGTCACCGGCGGTATCCTGAGCACCGATCGGAATTTCCCGGCGCGCCAGCATCGGTCCGGTATCCAGCCCGGCTTCCATCTGCATGATGGTGACGCCGGTGGTGGCGTCGCCCGCCAGCAGCGCCCGCTGAATTGGTGCCGCGCCGCGCCAGCGCGGCAGCAGCGAGGCATGGACGTTGACGCAGCCCAGGCGCGGGATGTCCAGCACCGCCTGCGGCAGGATCAGGCCGTAGGCCACGACCACCAGCAGATCAGGGGCGAGAGCCGCGAGTTCGGCCTGCGCGTCGGGCGTTCGCAGGCTGGCGGGCTGCAGGACGGGGATGCCGGCTTGCTCGGCACGCTGCTTGACCGGGCTCGGCCTTGGCCGTCGGCCGCGGCCGGCGGGGCGGTCCGGCTGGGTGTAAACCGCGACGGGCCGCCGGCCGGCATCGATCAGGCGGTCGAGCGTAGGCACGGCGAAATCCGGCGTGCCGGCAAAGACGATGTTCACGGCCCGGCCAGGAGGAGCGTCAGATGGCGTTGGGCTGTGCTGCCGGGGCAGACTGCGCCTGTTTCTCCAGCTTCTTGCGGACGCGCTTGCGCTTGAGCTCGGAGAGGTAGTCCACGAACAGCTTGCCGTCGAGGTGATCGATCTCGTGCTGGATGCAGACTGCCAGCAGCCCGTCGGTCTCCAGCTCGAACGGCTTGCCGTCCCGGTCCAGCGCCCGGACCCGTACCCAGTCGGCGCGCTGCACGTTGTCGTAGTAGCCGGGGACCGACAGGCAGCCTTCCTGCATCTCCTCAACGCCGCGCTTGTCGAGGATTTCAGGATTGATCAGCACCAGCGGTTCGCTCTGATCGTCGGAAACGTCGATGACAATCAGCCGCTTGTGGACGTTGACCTGGGTCGCAGCCAGCCCGATGCCGGGCGCCGCGTACATGGTCTCGAACATGTCGTCGATCAGCTGCTGCAATTCGGCGTCGACCGCTTCGACCGGCTTGGCCTTGATGCGCAGCCGCGGATCGGGGAAGTGAAGGATGTCTAGGATCGCCATGCTTGCTCGTTGCGGATTTCGCTAACCTGCTGTTAGCCTTGGCTGGATAATTGCGCCTAACTATAACGAAAGCGGCGTTCGCTTCGCCACTTGGCGTATTGCAAGAGTAAGGCCCATGTCCATCAGGAAAGCCCTATGGTTCTGTGCCGCGGTCTGCTTCTCTCTGCCCGCGTTCGCGAATCAGGAGGCCCTCCTGCGAGATGGACATCCGGAGCGCTATAGAGTTCGCAAGGGCGATACCCTGTGGGACATCGCCGAGCGTTTCCTGCAATATCCATGGCTGTGGCCGGCCATCTGGCACCTCAACCCCGAGATCCGCGACCCTCACCTGATCTATCCTGACGACGTGGTCAGCCTGGCCTACATCGATGGCGAGCCGCGCTTGACGGTGCGGAGCGAGGACCGCATCGGCGAGACGGTCAGGCTGTCGCCGGGCATCCGCGAGGAGACGGTCGAGAGCGCCATCCCGGCCATTCCGCTGGAGGCGATTCGTCCGTTCCTGACCGAAACCCGCATCGTCGAGGACGATATCCTGGATAGCGCGCCGTACATCCTGGCCACCGCCGACGAGCGGGTCATGAGTGCCGCCCGCGACGTGCTGTATGCGCGCGGACTGGGTGAGGTGCCGCTCGAACGCTACAGCATCGTCCGCAAGGGAGATCTCTTTGTCGATCCGGAGACCAGCCGGGTCCTGGGCCGCGAGGCGCGGCACATCGGCGAGGCGGTCCTGGTGAGCGGCGGCGACCCGGCGACCCTGCGGGTCGTCAGCTCCAGCCGGGAAATCCTGGCCGGCGACCGCCTGCTGCCGCCGGCCGATGAAGGCTTCCAGGGCGCATTCGTGCCCGGGACGCCGGCGGTCCCGGTGGAGGGCCGGATCATCGCTGTCCTGGACGGCGTCACCCAGATTGGCCAGTTCAGCGTGGTCGTCCTGAACCGTGGCAAGGACCATCGGCTCGAGACCGGCGACGTTTTGGCGGTCTACAAGGCCGGCGCCGTGGTGCGCGACACGATTGGCGGCCGGCGCGGCGAAGCCGTCAGGCTGCCGGACGAGCGCGCCGGCGAACTCATCGTGTTTCGGGTCTTCGATGGCATGAGCCTGGGGCTGGTGATGAACGCGACCCGGGCCATGCATGTGCAGGATGCGGTCCGTAACCCCTGACCGGCCGCTTGCCGGCGTCCACCGTTCCGAGGAGGAGCTGCGGGCCTGGCTCGCGCTCTGGCGCCTGCCCGGCATCGGGCCGCGCAGCTTCAGCGACCTGCTCGAGCGCTACGGCCGGATCGCGCCGCTGTTCGCGCTGCCCCGCCAGGAGCAGGAGCGGCTGGGACTGCGCGCAGAAACCCTCGAGGCTCTGGCCGCGCCGCCCTGGGACGCGGCAGAGGCAGACCTGCGCTGGCTGCAAGGCGGTACCGGCCGCCACCTGCTGCTGTGCACCGATCCCGAGTATCCGCAAGCTCTGCGCGATGCGCCGGGCGCGCCGCCGCTGCTGTTCGCTCTGGGCGACATCGCGCAGCTGCAGCGCCCGCAGCTGGCCGTCGTCGGCAGCCGCACCCCCACCGCCGGCGGCCTGCAGACCGCCGAGGAGTTCGCCTACTGCCTGGCGCAGGCCGGCCTGGTGATCACCAGCGGGCTGGCGCTGGGCATCGATGCCGCCGCCCACCGCGGCGCGCTGCGGGCCGGTGCGGCCACTGTCGCCGTGACCGCCACCGGCCTGGATCGGGTCTACCCGGCCCGCCACCGTGAGCTGGCGCACGCCATCGCCGAGCAGGGTTGCCTGGTTTCCGAATTCCCGCCCGGCACGCCGGTGCGCAGCGAGCAGTTTCCGCGCCGCAACCGCATCATCTCCGGTCTGAGCCTGGGGACTCTGGTGGTAGAGGCCAGCCTGCGCAGCGGATCGCTGATCACCGCGCGCTATGCCCTGGAACAGGGGCGGGAGATCTTCGCCATCCCGGGTTCCATCCACAATCCGCTGAGCAAGGGCTGCCATGCCTTGATCCGGCAGGGGGCCAAGCTCACCGAGACCGTCGACGACGTGCTGGAAGAGTTGCACTGGCAGGCGGAGCAGGCCGTGCCGCCGGCGCCGGAGGCAGCTGCCGCCGACGATGATGCCCTCGATACCGACTATCAGCGGCTGCTCGAGGCGCTGGGCTATGATCCGGTGCCGCTGGAGGTTTTGCTGCAGCGCACCGGATTGACCCCCGCCGAGCTTTCCTCCATGCTGCTGGTACTCGAGTTGAAGGGCTATGTCACCGCCTCCGCAGGCGGACGCTACCAGCGTACCGGCCGGCAAGGCCAGGAGTGGTCAGGGACCTCATGAAAGAAAGCATGTTCGACGTCTTGATGTATCTGTTCGAGAACTACTTCTACGACGACGAACCCCAACCCGACCGCGACTCCCTAGAAACAGAGCTGTTCCAGGCCGGTTTCACCCGCAACGAAATCCACAAGGCTTTCGACTGGCTCGACGGGCTGGCCGTTTACCGTCAGCAGGACGACGCCATTGCCGGCAGCCGCCGCGCCGTCCGGGTCTTTACCCAGGAGGAAATGGACCGGCTGGATACCGATTGCCGCGGCTTCCTGCTGTATCTGGAGCAAATCGGCATTCTCGGCCCGGTCAGTCGCGAGCTGGTGATCGACCGGGTCATGGCCCTGGACTACGAGGAGGTCGATCTGGATACCCTCAAGTGGGTGATCCTCATGGTCCTGCTCGGTCAGCCTGGCGAGGAGGAGGCGCTGGCGTCGATGGAAGACCTGCTGTTCGAGGGCTCCCTGCAACCGCTGCATTGATCCCGCCCCCGGCCGCCGAACCCCGGCCGGCTGCGCCGGTCCAACGGCTCTGCCGTTTACACACCCTCAGTTGCAAGCACCCGGCGCATGCCGGAAACTCGCGCCCATGAGCAAGAATCTGGTCATCGTCGAATCGCCCGCCAAGGCGCGCACCATCAACAAGTACCTGGGCAAGGACTTCCAGGTCCTGGCCTCGTACGGGCATGTGCGCGACCTGGTGCCAAAGGAGGGCGCGGTCGATCCCGACAGCGGCTTCGCCATGAAGTACGCGATCATCGACAAGAACGCCAAGCACGTCGATGCTATCGCCAAGGCCGCCGCCAAGGCCGATGCCCTGTACCTCGCCACCGACCCTGACCGCGAAGGTGAAGCCATCTCCTGGCACCTGCTGGAGCTGCTCCAGCAGCGCAAGGTGCTGGATGGCAAGCGGGTATATCGCGTGGTGTTCCATGAGATCACCAAGCGCGCCATCGAGGAGGCGGTCGCGCAGCCGCGCAGCATCTCGATGGAGCTGGTCAATGCCCAGCAGGCGCGCCGTGCCCTGGACTACCTGGTGGGCTTCAATCTGTCGCCGCTGCTGTGGCGGAAGATCCAGACAGGGCTCTCCGCAGGGCGGGTGCAGAGCCCCGCCCTGCGGATGATCGTCGAGCGCGAGCTCGAGATCGAGAAATTCGTACCGCGCGAATACTGGTCGATCGAGGCCGATGCCAATGCCGCCGGCCAGGACTTCAGCGCCAAGCTGCACACGCTCAACGGTGAGCGGGTCGAGCAGTTCAGCATCGTCAACGCCGAGCAGGCCGAAGCGGCCGAGCGCGCC
>JAJUFY010000105.1 GCA_029263635.1 Ectothiorhodospiraceae bacterium
AGGGGCCGCGGATCAGCGCTTCGTAGCCGAACAGGCTGGCGTCGCGGCAGGCGACGATCGGCTGGAACAAGGCGCTCAGGCGCGCATCGGCAAGAATGGAATCCAGCTCGGAATCGATCGACATGGGCCCCCCTGGAACAAGCGGTCCCACGTTATGCCATCAACATGACAGCTCCGCGTCAGACCGGAGCGGCCGTTACAGCAGGAACGACGCTCCGGCCAGTACGCTGCCAATCAGGGCGGCGGCGATGACATCGCTCGGGTAATGCAGTCCCAGCACCACCCGCGAGGCGGCGACCAGCAGCGCGAACGGCACCAGCAGTGGCGCCAGCACCGGGAAATAGGCGAGCGCGATGATGGTGAAGCCGACCGCGTGCAGGGTGTGCCCGGACGGGAAGCTGAATTCGTCGAGCGGCGGCACATGGGCGATGATGCCGGCATGGCGGCGGAACGGCCGCGGCCGGCGGGTCCAGCGCTTGAGCAGCCGGTAGAGCATGGCCGCACATGCGCCCACCAGCGCCATGTGCAAGGCGGCATGCTGGCCCCGCTCGCCGCCCAGGAGCGCCAGGGCCAGGATCAGCACATACCAGAACACGCCGTCGCCCAGCCGGCTGACGATGCCGAACAGCTGCCCGATGGCCTGCCGCGCCCCCCAGCGATTGGCCGCCAGGCACAGGCGCCATTCGCCGCAGCCGTGCTCCAGCCGCTGCCACAGACCTGCGCTCATGCCGCCCTCGGTTCATTGCGCAATTCGCTCAGCAGGCGCGCCAGGCTTGCGCTGACGCCGGTCGGATCCAGGCCTTCGGTAGCCGCCCGGGCCGCCGCCCGCTGTCCGGTCCGCAGGGTCGGGCAGACAGCCCCGGCAGCCGCCGCCGCGACGAAGGCGCCGCCGTCGCCGAAAGGCACCCGCCAGCCGCAGCCTGTGGGCATGTGCTCGCGGGCCGCGCCATAGTCGAAGGCGACTACCGGCACGCCGCTGGCCAGCGCCTCCAGCGTCACGTTGCCGAAGGTTTCGGTGAGGCTCGGGAACAGGAACAGGTCGCCGGAAGCATAGTGGCTGGCCAGTTCCTCGCCGCGGCGCACTCCGGCAAACAGCACATCCGGATTGGCCGCCGCCAGTGCCGCCCGCGCCGGCCCGTCGCCGACCACGATCAGGCGGGCGTCGGCAACCTGCCGCTGGATCGCCCGGTAGGCGGTCAGAACCAGCTCGAGATTCTTCTCCGGTGCCAGTCGGCCGACATGCAGCACCGCCAGCTGCCCCGGCGTCAGGCCCCAGCCTGCCCGCAGTACCTCGCTGCGCTTGTCAGGATGGAACAGCGTGGTATCGACCGCCCGCCGCAGCACCTGGACGTTGCGGAAGCCGCGCGCTGCCAGGAAGTCGGCCAGCTCCCGGGTCGGCACCAGCGTCGCGTCGGCCCGGTTATGGAACCGGCGCAGATACGAGAACACCAGCGGCGCCAGGGGCTTCAGGCCGTAGTGCCGGGCGAAGTCGTCGAAGCGGGTATGAAAGCCGGTGCTGACCGGGATGCCGAGCCGGGCTGCGGCAGCAAGCGCGGTCAGCCCGAGCGGGCCTTCGGTGGCCACGTACAGCGCATCCGGACGCTGCCGGGACCAGTGTTCATGGAGCCGGCGCTGCGCCGGCAGGCCGAAGCGCAACCCCGGATAGCGCGGCAGGGCGGCGCCCGGCAGCAGCAGCGTCGGCAGCCCGGCAGCGGCTTCGTCGCCCTGGCGCGGCCGGACCACTTCGACCGCATGGCCGAGCGCCTGCAGCCCCAGGGCCAGGCAGCGGGCCGTCAGCGCAACGCCATTGATCTCGGGTGGCCAGGTTTCGGTAACGATACTGATTCGCATGGTTGTCCCCCTGTCCAGCTCAGCCTGGCATGCCGGTTTGACGGCTCCATGACGCGCCGGTGACGCCCCGGTGAACACGTCGGCCGGGTTTCATGTTCCTGTCATGTCCACGCCTTACCCTCGCGCCGGCATCTGTTCATTCAGGAAGAAGGACAAGACCTTGCCTCCCTTGCCGGTGAAGATCCGTTCGCTGATTCTTTGGAAAGCGCTGGCAACGCCAGTGCTGTTGCTACTGCTCCTGCTCGCTACCGGCTTCTACGCGACCGACGTGCTGGAACGGCTGCAGGTCCGCCTGCAGCGGGTGGATGGCGAACTGGCGCCGGGCGCCGGTGCCGCAACCGAACTGCTGCGCGACCTGTACCTGGAAGCGATGGCCGCCGACCGCTTCCTGGCCCGGATCGACGCCGCCTCGATGGAGGCCTGGAACGACGCACACAACGTGGCCCGCCAGACCTTCGAGCACGCCCGCGCGGCCATGACCGACCCTGCCTGGCACAAGCAGGTGGATGCCCTGGCGGCACTGCACGAGCAGCATGCGGCGCCGGTCCGCGACCATGTCGCTCCGGCGCTGCTGGAGATTCGACGGCTGGAACGGGAAGTGCTCGCTCCGCAGGGCGAGGCCGCTGCCGTACAGCTCAATGCGATGGTCCAGGAAGGCTTTGCCCGCAACGAAGGCATGTTCGCCGACATCGGCGGCCAGGCGCTGCGGGAATTGCTGCGCGCCCAGGTACAGATGCAGCGCTTCATCGCCAGCGGCGAACCCGCCCTGGCCGAATCGACCCGCGACAACGTCGCGGCGGTGGGCGCCCTGCTCGCTACCGTGCAGGATCTTGCGTTCTCGGACTACGTCGAACAGGAACTGCGGGAAGCCCGCCAGGCGTGGGAAGCCGCCGCACTCGCCTTCGAGCGGATCGTCCAGCTGCACGCCGACAGCAGCCGGCTGATCGAACAGCCGCTGGCAGAGCTCGGCCCGCGGCTGCGCCAGCAGGCGCAGGACCTGCAGACGCTCGCCTTCGCCGCCCTGACCGCCATGAATGCCAGAACCCAGGAGGAAACGCTGCGCACCCGCTGGATGCTCGGCCTGGTGACGGTCCTCTCGCTGGGGCTCGGGCTGGGACTGACCTGGGTCATGACCCGCAGCTACCTGCGGCCGCTGATCCGGCTCAACGACTTCATGAAAACGCTGACGGCGGACCTGGATGCCGGCCGGGCCGATCTGACCCGTCGCGTCGCGGTCAGCGGCAGCGACGAAGTGGCCGAGCTGGCCGGCAGCGTCAACCGCTTCATCGATACCCTGCAGGACGTCACCGCCCAGCTCGAACGCGAGGCGCACGGCCTGCGGGCAGCGGCAGCCTCGCTCGCCAAGGAAACCTCCCGCACCCGTGGCGATATGGAAAGCCAGCAGGCGGAGCTGGACCAGATCGCCGGCGCCATGCAGCAGCTGGCCCTGACCGTCGACGAAGTCGCCGGCAACGCCGCCAGCGCCGCGGCCGGCGCCGGAACCGCCTATCAGGAAGTCCAGGGAGGCCAGGCGGTGGTCGAGGAATCGGTGGGCGCGCTTGACGCCCTGGTCCGGGCGGTGGAGGACGCACGGACCACCATCGACCGGCTCAACCAGGACGCCGCCGGCATTACCCTGGTCGCCGACCTGATCGGCGCGGTCGCCGAGCAGACCAACCTGCTGGCGCTGAATGCGGCGATCGAGGCGGCCCGGGCCGGCGAGCAGGGCCGCGGCTTCGCGGTGGTGGCCGACGAGGTGCGGGCGCTGGCGCAGCGCACGGCGGAAGCGGCGGGCCAGATCGAGCAGCGGGTCGCCGGCCTGCAGACCGTGATGGCCGCCGCGGTCGACGCCATGGCCGCCAGCGCCCAGCGCGGCGAGAACGCGGTGGCGCGTGCCGCCCAGGCCGGTGTCGCGCTGGCGCAGATCGAGGCGGCAGTGCGGGCGATCGACGCGATGAACACCCAGGTCGCCAGTGCGGCAGAGGAGCAAAGCCAGGTCAGCCGCGAGGTCTTCAAGCGCATCGACCGCATTCGGCAGCTGGCCGAGCAGACGGTCGCAGGTGCTGCCAGCAGCAGCCGCGCCAGCGGGGAGCTGTCCGATCTGGGCGACCGGCTGCACAGCCTGGTGATCCGGCTGCATAGCGCGGCGGCCGCCTGAGCAGCCGGACAGGCGGCGCGGGGTGCTTTCTTCGGCGGCCGCCCGCCGCTATGTTTCCGGCATCCCGACATTCAAGAAGGAACTCACCATGAGCCTGCTGCTGTCCTGGCTGATCCTGTCGCTCGCCGTCTGGCTGACCGCCGCGGTGCTGCCCGGCTTTCACGTCAAGAGCTTCGGCAGCGCGGTGCTGGTCGCCGCGATCTTCGGCGTGCTGAATTTCCTCCTCGGCTGGCTGCTGTTCGCCATCTTCGCTGTCGCCACCCTCGGCCTGGCCTGGCTGCTGGCCTTCATCACCCGCTGGATCATCGACGCCATCGTGTTGAAACTGACCGACAGCCTGACCGACCATCTCACCATCGACGGTTTCGGCTGGGCGCTGGGCGGGGCGCTGATGATGTCGGCGATCGGCACCATCGGCGAGTTGCTGCTGCGCGGGATCTTGTGACCACTGCCAAGGCCAGCTTCCGTGCAGCCACGGGCGCCGACCGGCGCTGCCGTTGCCCCGGCCTTACGGCGCGATCAGCAGCAGCACCACCGGCAGCGTCACGGCCGACACCGCTGTCTGCACCGTCAGCAGGCTCGCCAGCAGCTCGTGGTCGCCGCCCAGCTGGCGGGCCAGGATATAGGCGGACGGTGCCGTCGGCAGCGCCGCGAACAGCACCAGGATCAGCGTCTCCAGGCCCGACAGCTGCAGCAGCCAGGCGGCGCACCAGGCCACTGTCGGCGTGATGCCGAGCTTGAATACCGTGCCCTGGGTCAGCACTCCGGCCCGGCCCCGCGTCGATCGCAATCGCAGGCCGGCACCGACCGCCATCAGGCCCAGCGGCAGCGCCGCCGGGGTGAGCATGCCGAGCACCACGCCGCTGCCGAGCGGCAGCCCCAGGCCGGTGCTGTTCAGTACCAGCCCGAGCACACAGGCGAGAATCAGCGGATTGGTGAGAATGCTGCGGACCGTCCCGGCGAGCGTGGCGCTGGCGCCGGTGTAATGGGCGAGCACGCCGACGCAGAGCATATTGACCAGCGGGATGAGGAAGGCCATCGCCATGGCCGCGACCGCGACCCCTTCGCTGCCGTAGAGGCGAGACGCGATCGCCAGGCCGATGTAGGTATTGAAGCGCACCACGCCCTGGTACACCGACGTGAAACCCGGACCGTCGACCGCGAACAGCCGGCGCAACGCCAGCACCAGCACCGTGACGCCGGCCAGGGTCGCCACCACCGCCAGCACCATCGGCCACAGCCGCGTCTGGTCGACATCCGCCGTCGCCAGCTCGCCCACCAGCAGCGCCGGGAACAGCACGTAGTAGACCAGGCGCTCCAGTTGCAGCCAGAAGCTCTCGCCTGGGAACTCCAGGCGGTAGAGGACCTGCCCGAGCGCAATCAGCGCGAAGATCGGAGCAATGACGGCAAGGATGGTCTGCAGATTGTTCAGCAACATAAGCGGCGGGAATAGGCCGGATCGCGCGGCCTTGCGGCAGGCGCGCACCTGGCTGGCTCTCGTGGAATACCCGGCGCCTATCTTAGAGCCTATCGCCGCCGCCGGGATAGGCCGTAGCGGCTCGCGGCGGCCAGAAGAAAAGGCGGCGGAGCCCTCGGTGCTCCGCCAACCGGCCGCTGCGCCATGCTTGCAATGTCCGTCAGGGAACGGCGCCGGCAGCGCCCGTCGGGCCTGTCCGGGGCTCCCTGCTCAGAGCCTTACCGCCTCGATGAATCCGCCCCAGAACATGCGCTTGCCGTCGAACGGCGCTTCGCCGGATTTCATCATCTCGGCCAGCCGGGCATCGTTCATGACCGCCGCGTTGACCCGGTCGCGATCCTCCCGCGAGCGGTAGCGTATCCACGAGAACACCACGACCTCGCCCTGCTGCAGCTTGACGCTCTGCGGGAACGATGTGTGCTCGCCCTCCTGCACATCGTCGGCCACGCATTCCACGTATTCGAGCGCCCCGTGCTCCTTCCAGATCTCGCCGGCCTGGCGCGCCAGGCGCAGATAATCCTTCAGCCTCTCGACCGGCACCGGTAACACGAAGCCATCGACGTAACTCATGGCTGCCTCCATCTCCCTTCACCCGTTGGATTGCATACCCAAGCCGCGTTGCGGCGGGTTTATCCCTTGGTCGAACGGACCGGGGCGATTTCGACAGGCCGCTGCCGTCATGCGGGCGGATCGGGCAGGCTGCTGCGCAGCGGGCGCTGGCCTGACGCCAGCGCCCGCTAATTGGCCGGCGGAGCGTTGAGCTGGGCCTGGTCGACGGGCGCGGCTGACGCAGCCGGCACGGGTGCTGCGACGACCGGCAGCGGCGTCTTGTCCGTGCGCGGCGGCAGCTGGGGAATCTCGATCACCGGCTTCTCGCCGTTGAGCGTCCACAGGAAGGCGACGATGTCCTCGATCTCCTGCTCGTTCAGCTCCCGGCCAAGCTGGGCTACCCCCATGATGCCCACCGCCTGGCCAAGATCCCAGACCTTGCCGGAGTGGAAATAGGGCGGCGTCAGGGCGACGTTGCGCAGCGGCACCGCCCGGAATACATACTCGTCGGTGACCGTATTGGTGACTGCGAACCGCCCCTTGTCGTTGCGCGGCAGGATATCCGAGCCCGGGCGCTCCACCACGCCGAACGGGAAATACTGCTGGCCACCCAGGTTGATGCCGCCGTGGCAGGCTGCGCAACCGGAATTCATGAAGGTCTGCAGGCCGCGCTTCTGCTGTTCGTTCAGCGCCTTCGCATCGCCGGCCAGGTAGCGGTCGAACAGCGAGTTGGGGGTCAGCAGGGTGGCTTCGAACGCTTCGATGGCTCGCGTGACGTTGTCAAAGCTCACCGGGTTCTTGTCGTCCGGGAAAGCGTACTTGAAGCGTTCCACATACTCAGGCATCGACTGCAGCGTTTCGATGACCCGGTCGGGATGGTTGTTCATTTCGACGCTGGCCTGGATCGGTCCCTTCGCCTGTTCCTTCAGGTCCTCGGCCCGGCCATCCCAGAACTGGGCGGCATTGAAGACGGCGTTGAACACGGTGGGCGAATTGCGCGGGCCGGCCTGCCAGCCGTGGCCGATGGAGGTTTCCTGGTTGTCGTCGCCGCCCATGGCCAGGTTGTGGCAGCTGTTACAGGAAAGGATCTGGCTGGAGGACAGCCGCGGCTCGAACCAGAGCATGCGGCCGAGCTCGATCTTCTCCGGCGTCAGCGGGTTGCCCTCCAGCTCGGGCGGCTCGGTCGGGATGGGCGCGAAGATGCCCTGCGCCTGCTTCATCAATGCGGCATCGTCGATCGCCTGCTCCTTCTGGGCGTGCGCGGCGGCAACGGACAGTACCAGGCCGGCGGCCAAGCCGAGCCGACCGATCTTGCTTGGATTTCGGTTTTTCATGGCACTCACGGCTGCAGGATGTTGATCTTCGCTGACGTGAT
>JAJUFY010000150.1 GCA_029263635.1 Ectothiorhodospiraceae bacterium
CGAAGGACACGGCCTTGATGTCCGGGTGGGTGATGATCCGGTCCACCTGCTCCTTGCGGCCATGGACGATCTGCAGCAGCCCCGGCGGGAACCCCGCTTCGTTCCAGAGCTCCGCCAGCCGCATCGGCGTCAGCGGATCCTGTTCCGAAGGCTTGAGCACGAAGCTGTTGCCGCAGGCGACGGCGAGCGGGAACATCCACAGCGGGATCATGGCCGGGAAGTTGAACGGCGTGATGCCGGCGCACACGCCCAGCGGGTGCATCCAGCTGGTGGTATCGACGCCGCGTGCCACCTGCTCTACCGTCTCGCCCATCATCATCGAGGCAACGCCCATGGCGTGCTCGACCACCTCGATGCCGCGCCAGACGTCGCCCTTGGCATCGGCCATGGTCTTGCCGGTCTCTTCGGCAAGGATGCGGGCGATGTCGTCCTGGTGTTCCTTGAGCAGGGCCTGGTAGCGCATCACGTAGCGGGCCCGCTCCGGCACCGCCACCTGCCGCCATTCCTGCTGCGCCGCCTTGGCGGAAGCGATGGCACGCTCGATCTCATCCGGCAGTGCCGCCGGACAGCTGGCGATCACGTCGTTGGTGGCGGGATTGGTGACGTCGATCCAGTCGGCGGTTTCGCTGTCGACGAAGCGCCCGTCGATGAACAGAGGGACTTTCCTGGCCATAGCTGCATCCTCGCTGTGATGGCTGCGCGGCCTTGCGGCCGTCCTTGGGCCGGCCCCGTGACGGCGGACGGCTGGCGTGTTTGACTAAGACTAACCCCGTTTACGTTAACGTCAACTTGTGGCCGCCATGCCTCCCAGGGAACTGTCCGTGCGGCGCTGCCTTCGGCAAAGGCCTGCCGGCCCGGCCTCCCACGGCGGAGGCCACCGAAACATCCGGCCTATCGCGTTGACGCGCCCTGGCCGAAGGCTTCCTGTCCAGGGCGCACAGCCGCTCAATCGTGCTTGCGCTGGTCGTCGATCACCTTCCCGTCGTTGGCAAGCTCGCCCGGCGCGACCAGGCGCACCTCGCCGCGCAGCTTGCAGACCTCGCGGATGCTCTCGGTGATGGCGGCCTCCAGGCCTTCGGCCGGCTGTGCGGTCTCGCAGTAGAGCGTCATCACGTCGTTGTCATGCTCGCGGGTAACCACCAGCCGCGCCCGCACCAGCTCGGCATGGCGGCGGACGACGTCGTTGACCTGCGAGGGATGCACGAACATGCCGCGCACCTTGGTGGTCTGATCGGCCCGGCCCAGCCAGCCCTTGATCCGCATGTTGGTGCGGCCGCAGGGGCTCACGCCGGAGAGCACTGCCGACAAATCGCCGGTGGCGAACCGGATCAGCGGGTACTCGGGATTGAGCACGGTCACCAGCACCTCGCCGACCTCGCCCTCCGGCACCGGCTCTCCGGTCCCGGGACGGACGATCTCGACGATCACGCCCTCGTCCACCACCAGGCCTTCGCGCGCCTCGGTCTCGTAGGCGATCAGTCCCAGATCGGCAGTGCCGTAGCACTGGTAGAGCTCGATGCCGCGCGCCTGCAGCCGCTCGCGCAGCGATGTCGGCAACGGCTCGCCGGTGACCAGCCCCTTGCGCAGGCTGCTGACGTCCTCGCCCAGTTCGTCGGCCTTCTGCAGGATGATGTTGAGGAAGGACGGTGTGCCGGTGTAGCCGACCGGACGCAGATCGGCGATCGCCCGCACCTGCAGCTCGGTCTGGCCGACTCCGGCCGGGAACACCGGGCAGCCCAGCGCCTCGGCGCCGGCTTCGAACATGTGGCCGGCCGGCGTGAAGTGATAGGCGAAGGTGTTGTGCACCAGCTCGCCGCGCCGGAAACCGGCGGCGTGCATGGCGCGGGCGAAGCGCCAGTAATCGGGCGTGCGGGCCTGCGGCTCGTAGATCGGCCCCGGCGACTGGAATACTCGCGCCAGCTCGCCGAGCGGCACCGTGGTCAGGCCGCCGAAAGGCGGCCGCTCCTTTTGCCGCTCGGTCAGCTCGCTCTTGCGCAGCACGGGCAGCCTGGCCAGCGCCTCGCGGGTGGTGATCGCAGCCGGCTCGAACTCCGCCAGCACTTCCGCGAAGTGCGGGGAACGGCTCTTGGCGATGTTCAGCAGCCGTGGCAACTCCTGAGCCATGGCCTTGCTGCGGTCGGTGGCCGAGCGGGTTTCCAGTGCGTCGTAGTACTCCGTCATTTACAGCTTCCTGTTACAACCAGCGCTTGCGGCGCTTGTAGGACTTGAGATTCTTGAAGGACCGGCGCTCCTCGCTGCCACCGAGGTACGAGGCCTTGACGTCCTCGTTGTTCATCAGCTCCTCCTGGCTGCCATCCAGCACGATCTTGCCGTTTTCCATGATGTAGCCGTAGGACGCAAGCCGCAGCGCCCAATTGGCGTTCTGCTCGACCAGCAGCATGGTCAGCCCCTGCTCGCGGTTGATGGTCTCGATGATGCCGAACACCTCTTTCACCAGCAGCGGGGAGAGGCCCATGGAGGGCTCGTCGAGCAGCAGCATTTTCGGCCGCGCCATCAGCGCTCGGCCGATGGCGAGCATCTGCTGCTCGCCGCCGGACAGATAGCCGGCCAGGCCCTGGGCGCGCTCGCGCAGCCGCGGGAAGTAATCGAACACCATGTCGATATCGGCCCGCACCTGCTTGTCCTTGCGGGTGAAGGCACCCAGGCGCAGGTTCTCGAGCACCGTCATGTCTTCCACCACCCGCCGGCCTTCCATCACCTGGAAAATCCCTTTGCGGACGATTTCTTCCGGCGGCCGGTTGCTGATGGTTTCGCCGAGGAAACCGACGCTGCCGCGGGTGATCTCGCCGTCCTCGGTCTTGAGCAGGCCGGAAACGGCCTTTAATAAGGTCGTCTTGCCGGCGCCGTTGGCGCCCAGCAGCGCGGCGATCTGGCCCTGCCGCACCTCCAGGCTGACGCCCCGCAGCACCAGGATCACGTCGGTGTAGACCACCTCGATGTTGTTGACCGACAGCACCGTGGCAGGGGCAGCCAGTTGCTCAGCGGCTTGCGACATTTATTCATGCCTCCGTTCGGCAGGACGCGGGCGGCACAGCCGCCCGCGCCGCCCGTTCTTACCAGCCCAGCCAATCGTCGCGGCGCGGCAGTTCGACCGTGCCGAGGTTCTCCAGACTGGGATTGCCGTCGTTCCACTTGTTGCGATATACCACCACCGAGGTGGTGCCCAGGTGGTTTTCCGGCGTGAAGGTATGCGGCAGGCACACGCCCTCCAGCCCGCCCGGCACGTGATCCTTCATGGTCTCCAGCGCCGCCTTGATGCTCGGCCCGGTGATCTCGCCGGCCTTGGCCGCGATCTGCATGGCGTCGCGCATCAGGAACACCGAGCAGACACCCCGCACGTAGTGCAGAGTGCGCGCCTGCTGGCCCGACGGATCGGAGATCTTGGAGACCTCGCGCACGATCTTCATGCCCGGCACGTCGGCGTCCCACAGCGGCACGCTGCCCGGGAACAGCACGCCGTCACCGGCCTTGCCGGCCGCCGGCGCCGAGGCCTGGTCGAAGCCCCAGACGTTGGAGAGGAACTGCACGTCGGTACCCACCGTCTCGCAGGATTTCAGCACCGAGATGTTGGAGCCCGCGGTGTTGGCGAGGTAGGCGTAGTTGGCGCCGGACTGCTTGAGCGAGAGGCACTGGGCCTTGAAATCCCCCGGCTTCAGCGAGAACACGATGGACGGCAGCACCTGGAAACCGATTTCCTCGGCGTAGGCCGCACAACCGGCCTTGGGCGCGTTCGGATACGGATGGTTGTCGCCCATGTGCACGAACTTCGGCTTGCCCTGGCCGCCCTTGCTCTCCCAATCCTGCTTGGCCCAGTTCACCAGCGCCCGACAGCCGTCGGTGTAGGTCGGGCCATAGAAGAAGTTATAGGGCGCCCCGGTCTGGATGTGCGGCGACTTTCCGGTCGGGTCGGTGAGATGCCCCGAGTACGAGGCCGAGATGAACGGGATCTGGTCCTGCGCCACGAAACGCACCAGCGCCTCGGTGTCGGCCGTGCCCCAGCCCAGGACGGCGACCGGCTTCAGCCGGCTGGTCCAGCCCTTGTAGGTGGCGATGGCGCGCGGCGTCGCATAGGCGTAGTCCACCGTCTCGCGGCGGATCATGCGGCCGTCGACGCCGCCGTTCTTGTTGATGTACTCGATGGTGTCCTCGATCCCCTGCCCATAGGGCTGGCCGACGTCCGAGGTTGGACCGGTGTATGTGGCCAGATGGCCGACCGGAATTTCTGCGGCTGCCTGCGCGCCGGCCGCAGCCAGCCCGAGTGCTATGGCCGATGCAACCGTAACGGCTGTCCTTTTCGACATTCCCTTCTCCTCCTGATGCGCCCGGTGGTCCGGGCTGTTGTGCGGGCGGCGGCGCCGCCCCTGGCTTCTTACAAAGCGGCTGCACGAACTCCCTGCAGCACTCGGAACAACGTCGATACGGTCAATAGGAAAACGGGTACAGCTTCCAGTAAGCCTTGATCTGCTTCCAGCGGTGAGCAAGGCCGTCCGGCTCGAAAACCAGGAACAGCACGATGGCAAGCCCGATGGCCATCTCCTTGAGATAGCTCACTCCTCGCTCCAGGCCCGGCAGGTAGCCGCCGACCACCTTCATGGTGCCGTCCATCACCTCCGGCAGCAGCACCATGAAGGCAGTGCCCATCAGCGTGCCCATCACTGAGCCAAGTCCGCCAATGATGATCATGGCGAGGAACTGGATAGATAACAGGATGGTGATGCCTTCGGCTGACACAAAGCCGAGATAGTGGCCGAACAGCGCACCGCCGACCCCGGCATAGAACGAGGACACGCCGAAGGCGAGGATGCGGTACTTGGTGAGGTTGATGCCCATGATCTCGGCCGAGAGGTAGTGGTCGCGTACCGCCACGAAGGCGCGGCCGTCGCGCGAGCGCAGCATGTTGGTGCCGGCCAGGTACATCACCACCACGAAGGCCAGGACGATGTAGAAATAGCTCTTATCGGTGTCGAAGCTGAAGCCGAACAAAGTAAGCGGCGGCGCCAGCGAACCGGCAGACCCGCCGCTAAACCAGTCGGCACGATTGAAAAAGTCTTCCAGGATGAACTGCGCCGCCAGCGTGGCGATGGCGAGATACAGCCCCTTGATGCGCGCCGCCGGAATGCCGACCACCATGCCCACCGCCGTGGTCATGAGCCCCGCCAGCGGGATCGCCAGGATCACCGGGATGCCGAAGTTGTTGGAAATCCAGGCCGAGGCGAAGGCGCCGAAGCCGAAGAAAGCCGCGTGCCCGAGCGAGATCTGGCCGGTGAAGCCGACCAGGATGTTGAGCCCCAGCGCGGCGATGCCGTAGTAGCCGATCTGGATCAGCAGGTTGGTGAAATAGGCATCGAACACCTGCGGCACAATGAGCAGGATGATCAGCCCGGCGATGGCGAAATTGCGCGACATCGGTGTCGGGAAGATCGTGGTGTCGGCCTTGTAGGTGGTGCGGAATTCACCGCACCGCATGCTGTCGGCTGAAAGCGCCATGTCCCCTGCCCCCTAGATCCGCTCGATGTCTTTGGTGCCGAACAGGCCGTACGGCCGGATCATCAGGATGATCACCAGTACGTAGAACGGCGCGATGTTGTAGAGGTTGCCCCAGTGCAGCCACTCGCCGTCGACGAACTGCGCGACGTCCACCAGCACGCCGATGATCAGGCCGCCGATGAGGGCGCCGATGATGGAAGCCAGCCCGCCGAGGCTGGCGGCCGGGAAGACCTTGAG
>JAJUFY010000255.1 GCA_029263635.1 Ectothiorhodospiraceae bacterium
GCCTGATCACCTACATGCGTACCGACTCGGTGAATCTGTCGCAGGAGGCGGTGGCCGAGCTGCGGCAGGTGATCGCCAGCCGCTATGGCGAGCAGGCCCTGCCGGCGCGGCCGCAGGTCTACAAGACCAAGTCCAAGAACGCCCAGGAGGCGCACGAGGCCATCCGTCCGACCTCGGCCGCCAACCATCCGGAGGCGGTGCGGGCGCATCTGACCGACGAGCAGTTCAAGCTCTACGAGCTGATCTGGAAACGCGCCATCGCCAGCCAGATGATCCACGCCACCATCGATACGGTGGCGGTCGATCTGGCCGCCGGCGACGAGCGCAACATCTTCCGCGCCACCGGCTCGACCATTGCCGATCCGGGCTTCATGGCCGTCTATCAGGAAGGCCAGGACGACAGCAAGGCGAGCGATGCCGACCGGCTGCTGCCGCCGATGAAGGAAGGCGAGATCGTCGATCTCAAGGCCATCCGTACCAACCAGCACTTCACCGAGCCGCCGCCGCGCTACAGCGAGGCGAGCCTGGTGCGGGCGCTGGAGGAATACGGCATCGGCCGGCCGTCCACCTATGCATCCATCATCTCGACGCTGATCCAGCGCAAGTACGTAACGCTGGAGAACCGCCGCTTCCACCCGACCGACATCGGCCGGGTGGTCAACAAGTTCCTGACCGAGCACTTCGATCAATACGTCGACTACGCCTTCACCGCGCGGCTGGAGGATGACCTCGATGCCGTCTCCCGCGGCGAGCGGGACTGGGTGCCGGTGATGGAAGAATTCTGGGAGCCGTTCCGGCAGCGGGTCCAGGAAAAGGCCAAGGTGTCGCGCGACGAAGTGGTGCAGGCCCGCGAGCTCGGCATCGACCCCAAGACCGGCAAGCCGGTCAGCGTGCGGCTGGGCCGGTACGGGCCGTTCGTACAGCTCGGGAGCAAGGACGATGCCGACAAGCCCAAATTCGCCGGCCTGCGCGAAGGCCAGAGCATGGACACCATCACGCTGGAGGAAGCGCTGGCGCTGTTCGCGCTGCCGCGGGATCTGGGCGAGACGCCGGAAGGCGAGCCGATGCAGGCCAACATCGGCCGCTTCGGTCCGTATGTCCGCTACGGCAAGAACTTCGTCTCCATCCGCGGCGAGGATCCCTATACCATCACCCGCGAGCGGGCGCTGGAGCTGATCCGCGCCAAGCAGGAGGCCGACGCCAACCGCGTGATCCGCGATTTCGACGGCAAGGTGCAGATCCTGCGCGGCCGTTACGGACCCTATATCACCGACGGCAGCAAGAATGCCCGCATTCCCAAGGGCCGGGAGCCGGAGAGTCTGACCCTGGAGGAGTGCCAGGAACTGCTGGCCAAGGCGCCTGCCAGGCCGGCCCGCCGGGCGGCCGGTGGACGCCGCAAGACCTCCTAGGCACGCGTGGGCAGCAGGTTCCGGGTCAAGCTTGCGGCCCGACGGCTTCAGGCCGGGGGTGTCGTTGCCTACCCCACCGAGGCCGTCTATGGGCTTGGCTGTGATCCGCTCAACCATGCCGCCTTCGCCCGCCTGCTGGCGCTCAAGCAGCGGCCGGATGCCAAGGGCGTGATCCTGATCGCGGCCGACGAAGCCCAGCTCGCGCCATTCATGGCGCCGCTGCCGGCGGCCATGGCAGCCACGGTACGCGACAGCTGGCCCGGTCCGGTCACCTGGATCGT
This sequence comes from Ectothiorhodospiraceae bacterium, assembly GCA_029263635.1. Lineage (GTDB taxonomy): Bacteria > Pseudomonadota > Gammaproteobacteria > Nitrococcales > AK92 > JAAYIK01. Next base: position 1,691 of record JAJUFY010000255.1, read on the forward strand.
CCCGGCCCGCGACGGCGTCCCGCCCTGGCTGACCGGCGGCCGAGACAGCATCGCGGTGCGGGTGACCGCGCATCCGCTGGCGGCGGCGCTGTGCCGGGTCTTCGGCGGTGCGCTGGTATCGACCAGCGCCAACCGCAGCGGCGGGAGACCGGCGCGGACCGCGCTGCGGGTGCGGCAGATCTTTGCCGATGAGCTGGACGACATCGTGGTCGGGCCGCTCGGCGGGCTCGCCCGACCGACCACCATCCGGGATGCGCGCACCGGCGCGCTCATCCGTCCATAGAGGGAGCATCCATGCAGGCCGATCATCCCGAGCAGGTAAAGCGGTACCTGTGCGAGCTGCAGGACCGCATCTGTACGGCGCTGGAAGAAGCCGACGGCAGCGCCCGCTTCCAGGAAGACCTCTGGACCCGGGACGCCGGCGGGGGCGGACGCACCCGCGTATTGCGCGGCGGCAGCCTGTTCGAGCAGGCCGGGGTCGGCTTCTCGCACGTCTACGGCAGCAACCTGCCGCCGACGGCCAGCGAGCGGCGGCCGGAGCTGGCCGGGCGCGGTTTCCAGGCCATGGGGGTATCGCTGGTGCTGCATCCCCTCAATCCCTACGTGCCGACCACGCACGCCAACGTGCGTTTCTTCATCGCCGAGAAAGCCGGCGCGGCGCCGATCTGGTGGTTTGGCGGCGGCTTCGACCTCACGCCCTACTACGGCTTCGAGGAGGATGCCGTGCACTGGCACCGCACCGCTCATGCGGCCTGCGCGCCATTCGGCGACGAGCTGTACCCGCGCTTCAAGCGCTGGTGCGACGAGTATTTCTACCTGCCGCACCGGCAGGAGCCGCGTGGCATCGGCGGGATCTTCTTCGACGACTACGACGCCGGCGGCTTCGAGCAGGCCTTCGGACTGATGCGCTCGGTGGGCGACCACTTTCTGCCGGCCTACCTGCCCATCGTCGAGCGCCGGCGGAACACCCCCTACGGCGAGCGCGAGCGGGAGTTCCAGCTGTACCGGCGCGGCCGCTACGTGGAATTCAACCTGCTCTACGAGCGCGGCACCCGCTTCGGCCTGCAGTCCGGCGGCCGGGCCGAGTCCATCCTGATGTCGCTGCCGCCGCTGGTGCGCTGGGAGTACGGGAGCCAGCCCGAGCCAGGCAGTGCCGAGGAGCGCCTGTACACCGATTTCCTGCGGCCGCGCGACTGGCTGGCGGAGGCGGCGCGCTAGCAGGCCCCTTTGTCCTCAGCCGGCTCGCCCCGGAAGGAGCAATACCATGTATCGTCGTCCGCTCGGCCGCTGGTCCTGCCTGCTGTGCCTGACGCTGCTGCTGGCCGGCTGCGCCGCTTTTCGGCCGCAGCTGGCAGAGCCGAACATCAGCCTGGTGGGCGTGGAGATCCAGGAGCTCGGACTGTTCCGGCAGCGCTACCTGCTGACCCTCAGCGTGCAGAATCCCAACGCCATGGCGATCCCGGTGCGCGGCATGAGCTACACCCTGCAGGTGGCGGGCGCCGACTTCGCCAAGGGCGTGAGCCCCCGCGCCTTCACGGTGCCGGGCTACGGCGAGACCGACGTGCAGGTGGAGATGACCACCAACCTGGTGAGCACGCTGGGCAAGGTGCAGGAGCTGCTGGCCGGCAAGCGCAAGCTGGTGGACTACCAGCTGAACGGCAGGCTCGAGGTCGATCTGCCGTTCGTCAGCAGTATCCCGTTCCGCAACCGCGGCGAGTTCAGGCTGACCGAGTAGCGGCAGCGTCGGCGTAGAGCAGGTTCATCAGCGCCTGCTCCTCGGCCTGCAGCGCCGGTTCGGTGCAGCGGCCGCTCTCGCAGTTCGCAAGGAAATCGCCGGCTTGGTAGCGGCGGGCGATCAGCGGGTGGACGTAGTGCCGGCGGCAGACGGCGACGGTGTTCATCAAGCGCCGCGAAGCCGCCTGCATGGCCTGCCGGAGGTTGCGCTGCAGCTCGGTTCTGTTCTGCGGCGGCGGCATGGCCAGCAGCGCTGCCACCATCATGGCGCTGCCGCCCCAGGTGCGGAATACCTTGGCCGTGAACGGCTCGCC
>JAJUFY010000175.1 GCA_029263635.1 Ectothiorhodospiraceae bacterium
CCGCATCGTGGATTCGAGACCGTCACCTACATGCTCGAAGGCCGCATGCTGCACGAGGATCATCTGGGCAACCAGGGCCTGCTCACCAGCGGCAGCGTGCAGTGGATGACGGCCGGGCGCGGGATCATCCATTCCGAGATGCCGCAGCAGGAAGAGGGCCGCATGCGCGGTTTCCAGCTGTGGATCAACCTGCCGGCGGCGGAAAAGATGAAGCCGGCTGCCTATCAGGATCTGCCGCCGGAGGCGATTCCGGTGATCGAGACCGAAGGCGGCCGCGTCAAGGTGGTGGCCGGCCGCTTCTCGCACGACGGTGAAACCACCGTCGGCGCCGTCACCGGTGTCACCACCGACCCGCTGTACCTGGATGTGACGCTCGCTGCCGGTGCGCGGCTGGAAGTGCCGGTGACGGCCGGCCACACGGCTCTGGTCTACGTGTTCGAAGGCGAGCTGGCAGTGGCCGACCGGTTGGTGGCCCGCGGCCAGCTGGCAGTGCTGGGCGACGGCGAGCGCATCGGCCTGGGCGGCGCGGCCGGCGGCGGGCGGGCGCTGGTGCTGGCGGCGCGGCCGTTGCGGGAACCCATCGTCCAGTACGGCCCATTCGTGATGAACAGCGTCGAGGAGATCGAACAGGCGCTGCGCGATTACCAGGCCGGACGGCTGACAGCATGAGCATTCACGAGCAATGAGCCTCATCGACCGCCTTGCCGAAGCGCGCATTCAGGAAGCTGTCGAGCGTGGCGAGCTGAGCAACCTGCCCGGCGAGGGCAAGCCGCTGGAACTGGACGACGACAGCCTGGTGCCGCCGGAGCTGCGGGCCGGCTACCGGCTGCTCAAGAACGCCGGCTTCCTGCCGCCGGAGCTGGAATGGCGGCGGGAGGTGCGGGACATCGAAGCGCTGTTGCGCTGCTGCACCGATGTGGAAACCGGCCGCCGGGCCCGCCTGCGGCTGGATTTGCTGCGCGCCCAGCTGGAACAACGGGGGCGATGCTCACCGCTGTGGACGGAACAGGACTATTACGAGAAGCTTGTCGACCACCTGGATCGCGGTTGAGCAGCAAGCCATCCCATGCCGGCGTATTTCTACCTGGCCGTTGCCATCGTTTCGGAGGTCATCGCGACATCGGCGCTGAAAGCGTCCCAGGGGTTCAGCCGGCCGCTGCCGCTGCTGGTGGTCCTGGCCGGCTATGGTCTGGCGTTCTACTGCCTGTCCCTGACATTGCGGTCGATCCCGCTCGGGGTCGCCTATGCCGTGTGGTCCGGGGTCGGAATCGCGCTGATCACCCTGGTGGGCTGGGTGGTCTACAAGCAGGCGCTGGATATCGGCGCCATCATCGGGATCGCCCTCATCGTCAGTGGCGTCGTGGTGCTGCAGCTGTTTTCCAAGGCCGGGGCATAGCCCCGGCCGGCAGGGCAGGCGCTAGCGGTCGTTGATGCTCCAGCGGCCGGGACCGGTGAGGAACAGGCCCAGCGCCGTGAACAGGAACATGCCCTGCAGTTCGAGCCTCCAGCCGCCCTGGGCGGTCAAGGCGAACAGATCCGGACGGTGAGCCAGCAGGATGGCGCAGAGCATGTTGATGACAATCAGCAGGGCGCCGATCCGCGCGTAGAATCCCGCGATCAGCAGAATCGGGCCGAGCACTTCGCCTAGATAGGCGCCCCAGGCGAGGAAACCGGGCAGGCCGACGCTCTGCAGCATGCTGCCGATCCCGTCGACTCCGCCACTGATTTTGTTCAGCCCGTGCAGCAGAATCAGCAGGCCCAGCACGACCCGCGTGATGAATTTGCCTGCATCGTCTGCCGCTCCGTGGTACATGTGATGCTCCTTCGTCATGATGGGCGGGGAGGTGGAACGCCGATGGAAACAGTCCTGCCTGCTTAGAATAATTGGCGGCCGCTGGGGGGGCGAGCCGCTTGTGCCGGGGTTGCCGGTACGATCATGACGCGACTGTCGACCGGGATATAACCATAAACATGTCCAAGCCACGCCGTCACAGCTCCTGGAGCCGCCGATCGGGGGGATTGCGCGGTTTTCTTCCCCGCTGTCGCTACTGCCGCCTGCTCTCGCTGGTTATCCTCTGTTTTGCTGCATCGACGGTAGTGTGGGCACTGGTGCGGCTGACTTCCACCGGCGGCGACGACCTGAGCCTGCAGCTCAGCGACTATGTGCAGATCGGCCTGATCGCTGTGCTGGTCCTGGCGATGGCGGTCTATTACCGCAATCGCGCCTCCCGCATCTATGGGGTGCTGTCGTATGAGCAGCAGCGGCTGCAGGAGCTGGTCGACACCCTGCCGCATGGCCTGGTGAAACTGTCGCTGGATGGTACCGTGCTGTTCGTGAATCCGGCCTATGAGGCCATCCTCGGCGAGGGGCAGCAGCCCGTCGGCAGCCCCTTGTGGCGCCATGCCGCGTCCGACGCAGAGGCCGGGCAGCTGCGCGATACGCTGCTGCGGGCGATCGACGCGGCGGAGAAGCGGGGCAGCTGCGAGGCGCAGATGCGGCGTGCCGATGGCGCGGTGCGCACGGTGCGCTTCGACTGGGCCTGCCGGACTGCCGGCGCAGAGACGGTGGTGACGGCGATCGCCACCGACATCACCGATTTTCGCCAGGCCAGCCGGCAGCTGCGCGAGAGCGAGCGCAAGTACCGCAGCCTGTTCGATCAGAGCCTCGACGGCATCCTCCTGCTCGGCAGCGACGGTTGCGTCATCGCCGCCAATCCCGCCGCGTGCCGGATTCTCGATCAGCCCGAGCAGGAGCTGATCGGGGCAGGTCGCTGGCCGCTGTTCGGCAGCGAGCCGGCCGAGCACACCGAACGGTTGGCGGAGCTGCGTCGAGCCGGCTATATCCATGCCGAATGGGGCTGCGAGCGGACCGACGGCAGCCGCATCATCGTCGAGGTGTCGGCGGCCCTGTTCGAAGGCGAGGAGGGCGAGGAGCGCATCTGCGTGGTGTTCCGTGACATCACCGACCGCAAGGCCGCCGAAACCCAGCTGGCGGTGTCCCGGGAAGAGCTGCGGCTGCTGTCCAACTCCCTGCAGACGGTGCAGGACGCCGAACGGCAGCGCATTGCCCGCGAACTGCACGACGAACTGGGCCAGTACCTGACCGCCGTGAAGCTGGACGTCAAATGGATCCGGTCGAGGCTGACTCCGGGCGTCGAGAACATCGTCAGCCGGCTTGACAGCATCGACCGTACCGTCGATATGACGGTGGCCGCCGTGCGCCGGATGGCGGCGAACCTGCGGCCGGTGATCCTCGACGATCTGGGGCTTACCGCCGCCTGTGAATGGCTGCTGCAGGAGTTCAAGGAGCGAACCGGCATCGACTGTCGACTTTCCATTGATCCGGAGGATTTCGAATTGCCTGAAGCCGTCGCGACGACCAGCTTTCGGGTGATCCAGGAGGCACTCACCAACATCAGCCGGCATGCGCAGGCACAGCATGTCGACGTCCGCATCCAGCGGGCCGAAACGGGGCTCAGCATGCTGATTGCCGACGATGGCGTCGGCATGGCGGAACGCCAGCCCGGCGATCGCCGCACGCTGGGCCTGATCGGCATGCGCGAACGCATTCACGCCCTTGGCGGAACGCTGGAGATCGACAGCGCGCCCGGCGAGGGCACCCGCATCCACGTGCAGATCCCAGCCTCGGCGCTGGAAATGGAGCTCGTATGATCCGGGTGCTGGTGGCGGACGACCACGCCATTGTCCGCGAGGGGATCAAGCAGATTCTGGCGGACCAGCCCGACCTGCAGCTGGTCGGCGAGGCCGAGAACGGCCAGGACGTGTTGCGCGCGGTGCGTGCCGGCAACGTGGATCTGGTCCTGCTGGACATGTCCATGCCCGGCCGCAGCGGCATCGAGCTGATCAAGGAAATCAAGCGCATTGCGCCGTCGCTGCGGGTGCTGGTGCTGAGCATGCACGAGGAGGAGCAGTATGCGGTACGCGCAATCAAGGCAGGCGCCCAGGGCTACCTGACCAAGACCAGCGCCCCGGACGAGCTGGTCGGCGCGATCCGCAGCGTTGCCCAGGGCCGGGCCTACATGCGCCAGGAAGTGGTGGAGCGCCTGGCGCTGAGTTTCAGCACACCGGAGGAAGCGCTGCCGCATACCCGTCTGTCGGACCGCGAGTATCAGGTCTTTCTGATGCTTGCCCACGGCCAGACGGTCACGTCGATTGCCGAAGAGCTGTTTCTCAGCTCGAAGACGGTCAGCACCCACAAGGCCCGCATCCTGCAGAAGATGGGCTGCACCAGCCTCGCCGATCTCATCCATTACGCGGTCCGCAAAGGCCTGGTGGAAACCTGACGGCCCAGGCCTGCGCGGCGCAGGATAGCCGAGCACGGTGAGAGTCGGAGCAGCCGGCCAGGGCCCCCTTTTGTCAGGGAACTCTTACGCCTGGTCAGAAATGCCCTGTTTCAATATCAGTATCCACCGATCGATCCGGAACGTCCCCCTGACTGAAGATAAGCGGTGAATTTTTGCCGCGATCGATGGATCGTGCGGTTTGCACCGGATGGCAAGACGAATGCTCGGGAGACGATGCGGCAGCCGGGTCAGGGGGCGGCTGCGCCGTACCGATGGCGTGCGGTTTCCCGATGCCTTCCTCGGTGGGCTGCCCGGCGTTCGTTCCGGCGCGGACGAGCACGCTGCCCGTCTGTCGTGGGGGAGTCAGGTGTGACAGACGAAAAACGATTACTCAATCCGGCGGCGCTGGCTGGCCCGCTGCCGGCCGTGGTGGCGGCAGGGGCGCTGCTGCTGCTGGCTCGCCCGTTCTGGCTGGCGGTGCTGCTGGCTGCCGCCGTGCTGGGCCTGGCCTGGCTGGGATGGGCCCGGCTGTCGGCAAGATTCGCCGAGCTTGGCCGTGCAGCGGCGGCCAGGCAGCAGGTGGTGGAACAGTCGCCGGCAGACGATGTCGTGGTCTCCCGCGTCGACCAGCTGGCCACCGCCCTTATGCCTATCTGGCAGCGGCAGACCGAAGCCGCCAGGCATCAGACCGAGGTGGCAGTCACCGAGCTGAGCAGCCGCTTTGCCGGCATCGCCCAGCAGCTCAGCCGCAACATCCAGGTTGCCGATGAAGTGGCGGCGCGCTTCGACGCCGGGGTCGACACCGTGTTTGGGCAGGCCGACAAGCGTCTGCAGGCGGTGGTGGCGAGCCTCGAGAGCGCCTATCGGGAGCGCGACGGTTTGTTGGCGCAGGTGGCCGATCTGGCTGCCC